>JAVBJR010000637.1:0-8982 GCA_031546965.1 Dysgonomonas sp. | reverse complement strand
CAAGATGAAAAAGGCAACCAAATAATTAGGCCTCTGGAAATGCAGCCCTAAGTGCGTTGATGACTGCCATTTCATAATCAATGGAAATGGTTGCCAGACGTAACTGTGACCATATCTAAATGACAAGTTTGCATAAAATTAATATTAAAAACATTCAATAAGATTCATTGGATTTTTCACCTCCTTAACCGTTGCAAATAATGCTTCGTATATGACCGGAATCGCCTCCACGCTTGGCTGATATAACATACACCTAAAAAATGCAATCACCATTGTATTGTGAAGGATAACATATTAAAATGCTTACTTGACTGCATATTAAAGGTGCAGTTTTAACTGTGCCATCCATGTACAGTGTGTGCATTCTATCACTCCACAAGCTTGAGATTTGCCTTTCAAATAATAATATCAGCTGATTATCTCCGAATCGAGCATCTGCAACTCAAGATGCCCGGGAGCCACTTCATACTGCTGTACTGCTCATATGCAGCTGGGATAACCTGAAATGGGTACATACATAACTAATGGTACCTAACCATAACCAAATGTCTCTATTAATCAAAATCTTACTAATGTTTGTGTATCATTTGGGTTCGGTGGTGCAGCGGCAACAGTGTTCCTAGCCCTTTGTACTATTTTCCTTATAGCAGGTTTATCGACGCCTCGTCCAACGTCAACACCACATCCTCCATCAGCTCTCCCCCCGCGAACTTTAACGTCCCCTTCACGCAGGCCGCCCAGCATATTGAAGAACGCGCACCTGTGCAATGACTGCCCGTCCGTCGGGTCTTCCAGCTGCACTACAGTTACGATCAAAAACACGTCTTCCAGACGACAAGTTCAACCCGAACATACCTTCCGCGGTTTCCGCCTCCGATATAACAACTCACACTTCTGCCTGTGCCTGTCCAACGTCTGTTGGGAGATCCGCCCTTCGGCCTCCCAATCCCGCCACGTGTCGGCGTACACCGATGACGACGACGACGAAACACTCTCCGCCGCCATAACTGACCGGTTAACCGCGTGGTTTACGGATGGATGGATGGATGGATGGATGGATGGATGGATGGAACAGAAATGCTTCGTCAACTACACACAACAACAGGGTTTAACCAAAATAACAAAAGGTTCAACAACAAACAACTAAATTAAGAAACAAAGAGACACACATTTAACCGCGCCCGCGAACATGCGAACGCCTGCAAAACTCATGATTTGGTTGTGTCCGGTAACTTTCATCACACACCGATTCACGTCCCGGAATACACTGTTACTAACATTTCCATCCTGGTGGTTGCTGTCTCCCAGCTCTAAGTGACCACCCGCAACAGCCGCTTGAAACCAAACAATACTGACGGTTCGATGACAGTACCAGAAGAACTCGAGCCCAACTGACGCGACCGATGCTGGCGCAGCTAAATATTCAACCTAAAAACCGCAATGTAACGCGTCATGTTGCCGAACGCAATTCGGATCTGAACTACCCCAAGGAATTGTTACCGTTCCTAAATACTTCACGTGCACCAAATGATGTAACAAAAACAACGACTGTCATATGGAAAAACAGCGGCGTGTTTGTTGGTTGTTCTCCCACCGTATTCGAGAAGGGAAAAATATAACGCCAGCTCAATTATTTTAATGGTTGTCTTTTTGTTTTTAATTTATGGGACACAACTATAACCACCAACATATCTTGGTCGTACAACATGTTAACGTTTGGGTGTTTTACCATCAATTAACTTGTCTATCAAAAACGCGCTTCCTCATGCACTCCAATATGTTAACCACACGTTTTTTCCCGGTTGTGTAATGTAAATGTAAATAAACGACGTTTATCTAACCCAAGGACAACACAAACAATAAAACAATAAAACAATAAAAACCATTCACAATTTTACAATAGTTATACCTGTAGGACCAAACTGTTTGGTCATTTGGCTCGCAATGAACTCAAATCCTGCAGCTGTTAGGGCGTTGTACGTTTGCCGACATCCCATTGGTCGGTATGTAACCAATCACTGGGTTTGGTTAAGGCGCTCCTACCCAAGGTTAAACAGAGGGGTAAGGTTGCCTCAATGCAGGTGGAGGGTGAATTGGTTGTGACGTCACCGATCGTCTACCTTCCGCAGCTACTCCTCCCATGTGAAATGTTCTGAACATTACACAACATGCGTATACCTTCATTTGAAATGCATTTAAACTTTCCTTTTACATAATGTTGGGTTTCCACTACTTACTGACAATGCTTTCAAACCGTTTTTTGCACACATTTCTGTATTTTTGATTTCTGTTTCCTTTAATTGCTCCATTTGTGTTTTGCAATTTTATTTTCCATATACATCACAGCAATTTTTTTAGGCTACATATTTTCGATTTCCGTAACCTAATCTTTTTCAACAGTGTACAAAAAAAAACAATGTTATTTACAGTATTTTTTAACTGGTTTTAACACGTTTTGTATTTTGACTGTCTGTGCAATTTAAACATTTGAAACATTGAACTGTTGCATGAAATTGACATCACTGACTTTTACGCATAACTAAGGACAATGCTTAATAATTGCTATACGGTTAAATAGTCAAATAAATATTTCAGAAGTACAAAAATAAAAATAAAAACTTTTATTTATCACATAGAAATGACTGAAATCCAAAAACAAAACAATTTTGCTGTGCAGCTCGGTAAAACAAGTGTGATGTGACGTCGAGCCCAAGGTAATAACAATGCACTGCCAATAATAATAATAATTAAAATTCAGTTCTCCAACAGAACAATATGACAATTATGTAATTATAAATGACAATTAAATTAACTGACATATTATGGACTTAATTGTTATCAATTGCTGCTAAACTCAGTCATCTGTAAAGAATTGTAATGTAAGTAAATTGTCAGATTTTTGCTGTTGGAAAACGTATTTTTTATCTGGTTATCTAAGAATTTATGCGTTTGAAAAGTACGAATGTTGCAGTGTTGGAGAGTCCATAGGTTTTAATTTCCATCCAATCTTTGCTGCAACAAAATTATACCAATATAATTTCATCTGCAATTGACCGATTTCATAGCCCTCCTATTGGCTGGCTCATATTGTGGTTCTGGGGAGAGCTGTACGCTCCCATTCCAAAATGGCGTCCGTGATATCCCGTTAACATGGAGTTTGGCCATAAAACCTGCAAAATCCATTAAATTAACGCATTTTCGGAAAACAACCGTGAATGTAAAAGAACCGGAGCATGCCAAAACGTGTTTTAAACTACTATTGGGCAAGAACACTGTAATTAACCAAAACCAGTTTAAAATACGTTTTGGCACACTCTGGTTCTTTTGCGCAAAATTCAGAAATCCCAACTTCAAAATTTATTCATTCAAAATCCAAGAGCAATTTTTAAAATATCGCACAGTTCTGAAGTACATGCCCTACTCAGGAAGCTTCAAAAAATTTCCATACATCTGGCCATGCAAATTAAAGGAGAAAACTTGGAACGAAATTCGCACATAGGGAAGCATGGGCAACAGTGTTGCCCTCTGGCGGACAAAGCAGGCGAACCCAAAGGGGTAGCATATCCTCTTAAAGATGTGGAAACTGGAAAGATGACGGATGCAGTGAACGTGTGTCAGTTGACACCCTTTGTAGCGCCGGTAATACCGGGACTTCCTGTGGCGCCACCGCAAAAGTTGGCTAGAGGGTGACCTAAGAAAAAACATCATTACAATCTGCGAAAACCAACCTAAAGTGTTGGTAATGCATCGCAAAAATTTTGGAGAGAATAGCATACTTACCCGCATGGCTCGGATGCTGCGGATCTGTATGGTGACGTCATTTGTTGATAAATATAGGACGTTGACCCCAGGATGGAAGTTGGGCGTGTAGAAAATGCATGGAAGTTACCACCGGCTTGCCATCGAATTGTTGTGCATTTCCATGGGTAATTCTACTTTTTGCAGGTCAAAAAATAGTTTTACGCCATGTAATACGAGGAAAAACGATAATAAAACGGAGAAGTAGAAACCCGAACTTGCTGTGACGTCACGATGACGTCAGCTCGTCAGCGTTTATGAAAATTTCCGTTTTGACACGCGCTCACCATCTATGTACCGCGGAAACGGCGTACAATAGATAAAATCTGAGGCGGCCAGATTTATCGTTAAAATGTAAGTAAGGTTTGGTACTTTTAGTGAAAGTTTATCGAGGATTTTGGCGCGGATGGACGTTTTTCGGCGATTTTTCGTAATCCCAATAATCGAAGCAATGCGATGCTTGACAACGTCCACAACCGCCCAAAAATCACTCGATTCATGCAAATTAGTAAAGAAATGCACTTACCTTGGGTTTGAGAACGGATCCAGCAGGTTGTAATCCAATTTTGTGAGTTTCGCCACTGGCAGCGATGGGAAACTTGAAAATGCAGCATCGGCGATGTCATCAGTGATCATCCGACTGTAAAAGTTGCGATGATCGTGCTGGTGGCAGTTTCATCGCTGTAGGGAGCCGGTGAGTGTTGTTATTTATTTTCGAAGTTACGGTAGCGATGTAAAAAATGGCCAATTAGCATGCTAAGTAGCCATTAAGATGACGTCACGGATGAGGTGGAGGAGAAGGGCGTGGCCAATTAGCCCTTTCACTCCCTCAGGCCGGTGTCATCGCGCTAACCACGTGATTAGTGCCCTATGTTTTTTTAATAGGAACTACTTTTTGCTGATCGCTGCACATTCGATATCGGAAAAAGACACGTGGTGATGCGCCATTAAGTGATCGACCGTTGCCACAGTCGGACGCATCACCGTGTTGTCGCGAAGAAGTCCTTTGTTTGGATTTTGTTATTTTTTCATCGAAGTTTTCATCGATCGTGCCACCGATGGCACGCAGGAGCGATCCATGGAGGGATCGACGGCGGATGCGAGACGAGGAGCGGGACGAACAGGTAAGCGAAGCATGCATGTTACGGATTGGTTTTATAATTGTTACCGAACAAATCGAGGTGGGTGGGATGGTTCCAGCTAACGCTGGCCATCGCCATCGCCTTCGATTTGTGATGGTGTGCGATTGCGGTTACTTGCGAATCGATGGTGAATTTCCGGCAGGGTATCGGCGATGGTGGGAAGTTTTGGAACATGGGTTGGCAATGTCTCGCCGTTTCCAAACCACTACCATCATCGGCTAGTACTGGGAAAATAGCCATGCGGTGGGTGAAGCAACAAGTGGGAGCAAGTAAAAGGCTCGCCATTGTTTTTTCACGACACCTAAAAACGAAATTCACCCCGAGCGTCAGTAATTTTAATACGTTCGAAAAATCGAACTCGAATGAAAAGTTAATTCCGGAATTCGAACGCCGTGGGGCAGAAATGCTGCCGTGAAGCCCGGATTAATGATAATAATAAATAAATAGTAAATGTGCAGTTATTTATTTGACAAGTTAACAGAGCGTTTGTTAAGACATAGGATTGACCGCTAAGCATTAAATGGTCGGTATCTGAGGTAATCGCCGTTCTTCTAAAAGCATTTGTCGATAAGGTTAAGTTTGTCACCCCTGTTAAAAGCTAAATTAACGTAGCGGGGTTTGGTTACAACGGAGCTCCGATGGCTGCCGTTAGGATTAATTGCAAGTACATGCTGGGGTTAATGAATGGATTGTAATGTCAGATAACTGAAAGGCATCGCTTTAATTTTTCCATCGCACCGCTTGGGGTCGATTAACATAGCTAGTCTTCGCCTGCGAGCATGCAATGCAGGGAAGTACCATTATGCAGAAGCTAATTGGGTTATGTTATTTTTGTCGTTTCAGTGCTTCCAAGTGGTACTCGACCAGTTCGTGATGGTCGTGACGGGAGGCACCGAAGGGGAGGACCGAGACCTTTCCCTGCCCAGGTCACCACCCGGTGGGTGGTTCACACTCCAGGAAGCCGTGGAGTTAGTTGGGAGAAACCCTCACTTTCTCCTGGTGGAACCGGGGTCAGGCCACACCTACCAGGTCCAGCCTGGGAGGGAGGGGGTACAACCAGCTCGGGATGAGCTGGTGGCCATTCCCGAGGGGGATATGGAAGTAGACGGCGCCGCAGCACCACTGTACAAGTATGTGAGTGCTTGTGGGCCGTTGGTGCGCTATGTCCCGCCTCTGGGAGCGCAGCCAGCTGCCAACCCACCCCAACCAGGAACCAGGGTGAGAAGGTGGAGTGCAACACGGGGGCTTGGCCCAAGGTGTCCCTCCAAAATCCCTATGGAAAGGCTTCGCCACTGGCCGTCCAGCGGGGGGGGGGGGTGAAAGTTTTCGTTTAGTGGCTCCGGCTGCGAAGGGAGCTGTTGCCACCCCTTCCCAACGCGGTGGGAGGCCTGCAAGAGGAAAGGGAAGAGGGGGTCTGAGCCAGCAGGGCCCCGAAAGAGAACTGGTGTTTGAACCCTCCACCTCCGGATGGCGTCCTCTCACGGACCCATCACGGCTTCCCCCAGCTGGGCGGGTGTCCTCACCCAATCGTCCGGGGAACGAGGCGTGGATGGACACCCCCGAAGCTCGGGCGGTGCGGACGCAACGGACCGCCTCGTGGTGCTGGTAGCAGCAACATCAGGCCCCACAAACCAGTTGGGAACCTATGGAGCTGCCCGCCGCAAAACGTCGGGCCGAGGAGTCGCCTCGAGCTATGAGTTGGGCAGAGGAGGTCTTCCCGGAAGACACTCCAAAACCCACTCGTCCTGCCGCCGGTCCACCACCACGGACTCGAACAAAAAGAAGCAGCGGCCCTTTCCGAGCATCTGGAAAGCGGCCAAGAGGAAGGCGGCAAGGTTGGCTGCTGCTTTGGCACGGCCAGCGCCACCGCCAACACCGGTACCGGCTCCGGTACTCCCACCGCCACCCGCTGCCCCGGTTGCCGGCCCACCCCCGAGATATGGGGAGCGCCCGGTGTACTCGGACCGGGAAGAAGTCGGCCAAGACGCTGAGGGGAGGTAAATCATCATCCCCATCAGCGACTGGCACCGCAAACTGTACAACGCCGAACCGCAGGGAGCGCCCCAAGCAATGTCGGCCTCTCCTGCGGAACGGAAGTTGTCGAAAAAACAAAAGAGGCGTGAAAGGGAGGCGCTGGAGCTGGCCGAGGCCCGGGCCGCTGTGCTGCGGACAGCCAGAGAGGCAGAAACAACAGCGTTGGATCCAAGCCGCATATATCGCAACCAAGCAAGGGCAATGTTGGAGCTTTCCGGGGCGGTGAGGAAGGGGGAGGCGCACCCCCACATACTATGCCGGTTGTTCGAGGAGATGTCCGAAGTTCTGGGAAGGACGGTACGACTGGTGGAACGACCTGTCATACCGACTTCGCCAGCGCAGCCACCACCGCTACAGGACGACGAGTCGGGGGAGTTGGAGCCTTCAGAGGCACCTCTCCCGACTCGGGGGTTGGCAAGGACGTCTGCCTTGACAACCGAGGCCCGGTAGGTCCCCGTAGCGGTCGACCTCACCGGGACCGACTCGGATGGCGGGTCGGGCGCGGCGGCCTGCGGGGCGGACTGCAAGTCTGGCGAGGTGGAGGTAACAGGGGTGTGCCTGCCACCCGGGGACTTGCCGGCCGACTCGCCGGTTCCGGAGTCGGACTACCTAACCCCGAGGGAGGAGGAGTCAGAGGGGGACGTGACTGGGAAGTCAGTGGGGCCGGAGCGCATTACCGAAGAACCGGATAATGTGGTTCCGTCAGCTGCTGGCGACCGCCAGTCTCCTGATCTTCTCCCCCGGGAGTTGGAACAGCAGAAGGGTCCCAGTGAGGGCGAAGGAGAAGGAGAGGTGGCCCGCGCTGTGGAGTTCCTCTTGCTGGAGTGGAGCGCATTGTAGAATTCGCTCCCTCGCCGGCTCACCGGGGGGGGGTGAAGACCCTCCCTCCTGCCTGCATCGGGATACCAATACCTAGACTATCGCTGCGATTTGGCCCCCCGGGTAAAACTGGGGGGGGCGGACCCCCCGAACATGACAACCTGATGACGACTCCTGGAAGTGACCTTGGATGTGGCTAACGGTTGGACAGCCTGATTGGACCACCTAACCCGACAAAACGTTAACGGACTGGCTTAAAAATGGACACTGATTAGTGGCTTGCGGGGTTCCTCTTCCCAAACCTCGCAGGTCCTCCCACCTTCCTTTCCTTCCTTCCCCCGTGGGGGATGCACAGGCTGGCGGCGCCAAACTGGCTGTGAACGCATGGAGCGGGCCGGGGCCGACTGTGCTAGCTGCACCGAAGGTCGCCCCATTGGGCCGTACCATGCTGTGTTTTCACCCACGGGTTTTCCCTCATACCCTACCCAAACCTACCTTTACCTTTCCTCTTGTGCTCAATTTGGTGTTGGACTGCTGCGAGGATTCTGGTGCCTGTTCCTGTTCCGGTTCCGGTTCCGATGGCAGTGGCTCTCATCAGACGGAGGCGTGTTGGCGTATCTGGTGGAGGACGGTGGCTCCGACGCAGAGGGGTTCTCCGAAGTCCGCAGAGCAGCCGAAAAGTCAAGTCGTTGTTATGACGTAGTCATTTCACATTGTGATATGTTTGCATTTAATCCGGATCTATCCGGGGCCTGATCAGCCATGTGATACCGTCCGTTTTTCGTTTAAGCAAAGTTATTTACATTTGACCACACAGGTCACGTTAATACTATTTTTATATCATTGTATATAGGCCGTTGGGACTCTTGGGTTTCTCCACTCCGATTGAGGCGGTCGATATGTTGGCGGACCTAAAAGACTGCGCGGACAAGTATATCCGCATCTTTTTTGGGGGGGAAGTGTAACGACCCGAGTTTCTCGGGAGTGCATTTCACCCATAAAAACCCCATTTTATATATAATTTAGTATTTTAATTGCAAAGCAGTTATTTGGCACAAAATAGAATGCTCTTATTTTGTGCCAAATGGAACTTATGACCACCGTTGCTTAGCAACCCCCCTCAGATTCTATGTGCGAAAGCAATAGAATATGTAAATGAGGGTTCCATAAGTGCCAATCGAGCTCAGAG
>JAVBJR010000597.1:0-5743 GCA_031546965.1 Dysgonomonas sp. | reverse complement strand
ACGTGTTGGTCAGATTTGTTACGGTCATATGTTTCGTTTTGTTTTGTTTGAGTCACTCACTTTGGAGCATACATTGTATCAATTATTGGTTATTGTTTGATGCGGACTATTACATGACTGATTTGTGTTGTATGGATTGTGAAATTCATTTGTTAATTCAGATTGTTTTAGTGCAGTTTGTGTTTCATTGCATTGTTCTATAGTGCTCGTTTTGTAGATGTGTTAATTCATTTATAAGGTATTTGCAACATTAGTTTTGGTTATAGTTTATATTAAACTTGTTTAGTTTTACGTGATGCATTGTTCATTAGTTTACAGTGTTTGTATTGTATAGTATAATATTGTCCTTCACACCTTAATTCATTTTGTCAGTACGTTTGTTCATTAACTTGCTTTCATTTTTCATTTGTCACATTTGTATAATGCATGTTTTCTGCATTTGTTTGGTTTGTTTTGTTTGGGTCTCTCATGTTGGAGCATACATTTCATCAGTTATTGGCTCTGCATTTTATATGACAGTTTGGTATGTTTTTTAATCATTCATTAATTTGGTTTGCGTTAGTACTGCTTTGTCTTCATTGCTTACATCGGTTGTTTTTGTATATTTTGTAGCTTGCTCAGTTAAGTTGTATGGTTTTCGCAAATGTTATGTACAAATGATGAAATGTTTCAATGGTCAAATGTCTATCTGCTCCATATAGGTTTGTGTTGTTGATTTGGTGCACATGGTTCAATTTATGGTTAATAGATGAGTATTAGACTACTTTGTTTCATATGAATTGTTTGTTCCCTTTGATTAAATACAATGTTTTTGATTCCTTTAGTTTTATCAAATTGCATACTGAGTTATCTTCATTTAACTTGACAGTTTAGTGAATAAGATGTATTTTAATGGTTTTTCCTCATATGGTATCCTTGGTGCATTTTGCATTGTTTAGAGTACCTTATTCACATCAATGTATTTGTGCATTTCATGTTAATGTAATGTGAACATTGAAGGAAATCATAGTATTAGGATCATGAACAAAGGGATGGTAGTGGGCCCTAACTGAAAGTAAAACTATTTGAATGGATTTCAAGACAGTTAACATAATATTTATGTAAACATGCAGTATGTTAATGAATAATGCATAACATTTAGTTTATATATTTTTGTTTTTGTTTTTATTTATTTTTCTTGATGGCTTGCTCATTTCGACACGTTGTACTCGTGTGCATTTGTTTGTTAAATTACTCCCGGATTTGATTAGTTTCTTTCTAAAGTTCAGTCATTTTAGGGCATTTTCATAAATTTAGTGTTTGTTTAGTACACGTCAGTTAGTTTGATGACCTCATTCGTACTACTTTCATTAATTTGATCAGTTAATTTTGTTCACTCTCATTTAATTTTTGTTTTGCATTTGATACAACTTTTTTACATGCATGTTTTGTTTAATTTGATTTATGTTTCATTTGTTGATTTACTTACTTTGATGATTCCTCTGCTTAGTTAAAGTGCATTGTTGCTCAGTTGCTTATTGTTGCATGAATGTGTTTGATTGTGGTGATAGATCGTGTGTTCATTTTTTGTGCAAATACATTTTTTAGTCCTCTGCATTACATTATACGGCATTTGGTTTGTATAGTTCACATGTTCTTTCATTTGATTCATTTTAGTGCATATTGCATTATTCATTATTTTACAGTATTTGGTTTGCATGTTTCACGTAATTCGTAATTTAACAGTTCAGTCAATTATGCCTATTTATCATTTCAGTGCACTTTGCTTCCTTGATTTACAGTGTTTGTTTCATAAAACTTGATACGGTTATTCATAAATTCATTCCATTGGTCATTTCACTTTGTTCACTTTCATTTCAATTTTAAAATTTGCTACATTAGTATCATGCATTTTTCCTTTAGTCTGTTTGGTTTGTTTGGCTTGATTCACTCATTTGGAGCATTCGTTTGATTACAGTTAGTGTGTATTTTCTTTAGATCAGATTATTGAACGTGCTGTAAGCTTTGTGCATTCATTCAAATATTGTTTATTTTAGTGCATTTTGTCTGTTTCATTATTTTACAGTACTTGTTTTATATATTTCGTAGATTGGTCAATTCATTTGTATTGTGTCACATCTGTTTTGTGTATACACTTTATTTCATTGGTTTGGTGGTTATTGTTTGATGCATTGTTTCTTAGTTTAGAGAGTTTGTTTTGTATAGCTTGATCAGCTCCTTCATACATTATCATTTGGTTGGTTCTTTTTGTTCACGCTCATTTTTAGTTTTGGCATATTTGTGACATGCATGTTTCATAGTATGGTCAATTCATGTGTGTGGTGAGTATGTATCATGTTTGTTTTGGGCATATATATTTTGTTTCACTTGTTTGGTTGCTTTTGTTTGATGCACTGTTTCTTAGTTTACAGTGTTTGTTTCATGTAGATTACTCAGCACATTCATAACTTCATTCATTTGTTCACTTCACTTTGTATTCGTGGTCATTTTACACTTTTCATTTTTTTACATTTGCAACAAACATGTTTAGTTTAATTTGTTTGGTTCACTCATTTGAAGCATTCACTTGATTATTTGTTGTGTATTTTTTACTTGGATTGCTAACTGCTTGGTTTATGTCGTTTCCTGTGCTTAATTTCAGTGCATTTGGTTTGTTTCATTATTTTACAGTTTGTATTGTATATTTCGAAGTTTGGTGAATTCATTTGTATGGTGTGTCAGATTTGTTTTAGGCATATATCTTGTTTTCACTTGTGTGGCTGGTTCTTGTTTGATGCATGTTAAATTTACAGTGCATGTTTTAGCCAATTCTAATCTTAATTCAATTGCATAGCTTATTTCATTAATTTTTTTCAATTCATTTTTAGCATTTGTTACATTTGTGTCATGCATATGTTATTAAATTTGTTTAATTTGTTTTGTTTGATTCACATTTTTAGAGTATTGATTTAATTAGTTGTGTATTTTTTGTTCAGATTATTAACTGACTATGTGGTTTGTGCTGTATCCTTTCCTTATTTTACAGTGTTTGTATATTTCGTAGTTTGGTCTATTCCTTCCTTTGATATGTGTCAGATTTGTTTTGGGAATGTTTTGTTTTAAGCTTTGCGCCTAAGTTCACAGTGTGTTTTAGCCTATTACCATCATTCATTTCGACAGTTCATGTTATTCATACTCTGATTTCATTTTCATCATTTGTTACATTTGTGTTATGTATGTCTTTTTTAAATTTGTCTGGCTTGTTTTGTTGGATTCACTTTTTGGAGTATTGATTTGATTAGTTGTGCATTTTTAGCTCAGATTATTAACTGACTGTTTGGTTTTTGCAGTATCGTTTCATTATTTTACAGCGTTTGTATATTTCGTAGTTTGTTCATCTGTCAGACTTGTCTTGGGCATATTTTGTTTCACATGTTCAGTTTGTGTTTTGTTTTATGCATTGTGCCTACGTTTGCAGTGTATTTTAGCCAATTCTTACCTTCAATCATTTGGACAGTTCATGGTATTCATACTCTGCTTTCATATTTAGCATTTGTTATATCTGTGTTATGCATGTCTTTTTTAAATTTGTCTGGTTTGTTTTGTTGGATTCACTTTTTGGAGTATTGATTTGATAAGTTGCGCATTTTTTGCTCAGATTATTAACTGACTGTTTGGTTTGTGCAGTATACTTTCATTAATTTTAATGCATTTGGTGTGTTTCATTATTTCACAGTGTTTGTATATTTTGTGGTTTGGTCCATTCCTTCGTATGATGTGTCAGATTTGTTTTGGGAATGAGTTTTGTTTCACATGTTCAGTTTGTGTTTTGTTTTATGCATTGTGCCTAAGTTTGCAGTATGTTTTAGCCAATTCTTACCTTCATTTATTTGTACAGTTCATGTTATTCATACTCTGATTTCATTTTTAGCATTTGCTACATTTGTTATGCATGTCTTTTTTAAATTTGTTTGGTTTATGCAGTATACTTTCATTCATTTTAATGCATTGGGTGTGTTTCATTATTTTACAGCGTTTGTATATTTCATAGTTTGTTCATCTGTCAGACTTGTTTTGGGCATATTTTGATTCACTGTAGCTTTGATGTTTTTTAGTCCAATATCTGTCTTGTGTCCTTTTTGTTTCTTTTGCTGCTATCTTTCATAAAATAAATATATCATTTCATGGTTTGGTGTATTTTGTGACTTGAAGTACTATCATTTTAATTGCCTATTTGCATGTTTGTCCAATTTGTGTGCATTCTACTGTGTCCATATCTCATTGCATTGCATTCAATCGGTTTACATTATTTATCCTTTTGCCAAACTTCATTGCTTTGTACTTGTATATACTGTATACTTTTGTGGGCATGTGTTTGAGTATATGTATGCTGAGGTGATACAACTTCTTTTGCTAGTTTAATTTACATTCAGATTGTGCATGTATTTAACCTGCATTACATAAGTTGATGTTTGGTTTTGCCACATGCCATTTAAATCGTTCGCCTCGTTGAAGCAAAGGGACTGAAATTCAAGTAAGTGCTTTTAAGATTGATGTTTGAGTTAAAACTGTGTTCAATGTCTCATGCTTGTATCTTCAAAGTTTGAAAGATATTTTGCATTTTAAAATGTGCATGTTCAATGGTATATACAGTATACTGTATGGTGAATTGTTTTATGTCATACATATAAAATATATAGAAAATGTTTCAATGTTTACAAGTTAAATGTTTAACTGTTCTTATGCACAACATTGTAATTACATAATTCCGTGTTCAAATAGGACGTTTTGACATTTTGGGTTTACATCATAGTCACATATCTAAATACGTACTGAAACTTACAATTATTTGTCTTATATTATTTAAATGTTTTGGATTTTCCTATTAATAGCACCATTCTTTGCATGTCTTGACCTTGCATTTTTGTTACATTATTGTCTTTATACATTATTGGTTCCTATATTTTGTTTCATTCAAATGGTCAATTGTATGCATAGGATATTTTAAGCTCGTTTGCCAATTTACTAGTTCACATTGCATACATGCATTTTTATGCTGCATTGCATGGATAGGTTTGGAACAATTCAAGTAATTAGACAACAAAGTCATGTATTTTATGTAAGTGTAGGCATTCAAATGTCAACATATTCGAAGTTGAAGTTTTTCAAATGGTTAAATATAAATATACTGAAAAGTACAATTGCCTTCCTTGTATTCCATTGTTTCATGTCTTGCTGCCGTTATTGGATGGAATTAATGAATAGTCCCTTGTTGTTTGCACATCCTTTTTGGATTGTCCCTATCACAAATTCCCTTAATCGACTTTTTATAATTTTATTGCCATGAATCATTTTCCACCTAATTGTCAACCAGATGATCTTTGATCATTATTTTTGTTGTTGTTACCCATTTAATGCAATTATTCCCCATTTTGAATTTCTTTGTAGCAGGATTGTTTATTTTTTTTTTTTCATATACAACTATCATCTGATTTGTCTACTCAAAATACCCAATTCATGTTACATTATGTGAAATGAAATACCACTAATCCCCCAATCTGTACCCTTACCACTTTTAAATGGAATCCCCTGTTGGGCCCTTTTTCAAGAACATGTCAATAAACACTTATACACAGCCCCCTCTTCCTATATTTAACTTACAGTTCGTGTCAATGTTGCAATGTATCACAAAAGTCATGATTGTGCGACTACATACATTAGAACTACCAAAAAAATATATCATATACATAATTACAAATCAATT
>JAVBJR010000181.1:0-2840 GCA_031546965.1 Dysgonomonas sp. | reverse complement strand
TTCGCGCTATTCGCGGAAGTACGTCCATCCGCGAAAATTTCAATCCCGCAAAAATTTAAATTCCCGGTAATACAATAGCCAAAAATTCCAAAAGTCCACAAAACGCGAAATTAAAACTCGCGCTAAATGCCCAAAGTCCAGATTCCGCGAAAATTTAGCTGCGCGAAATAAACCAGTTATACAGTATACAATGAAAATGCAATATAAAACTAAATACCTTCCAATATCGGGCTTAATTATACAACAGAAAGTCGAATGTAGTCACTATCTGTTCAAATTTTGGAAATGTTTCTAATTGCATGCAAAATGCATTTTTGCATAAACAATTCCTGCAGGACAGCTTGCAACGAGTTCTCCTGCAGAGGCAAATGCTTCAGGATTAACATACTTTTCCACTGCAGAGTGAATGCCTGCAGGAAAGCCTAAATAAAGCTGTCCTGCACAGACAATTGATGCAGGATGCGGAATGCAGTTCTCCTGCAGATTTATACTTGTGCAGGAACACATATATATGCCGCTGTCCTGCAGACGTCATTCCTGCAGGCTGCATAACAGTTTATTCCTGCACAGCGACGTCCTGCAGGACAATGGCAAATATTCCTGCGGGCTCCTGCAGGCAGAAACAGTAGGTTCAATTTCCTGCAATATCCTGCACAAATGTTTGTCCTGGGAAATCAAACGGGACGAAATTCCGATGCGCGAAACAAAAGTTACGGCAAAGTTGCAGCACTCGGTTATGATCAAAAACCGTTGGCGATGGCACGGGACAGCTACCGCTACCCGTTCCGGTAGCGGGAGCGGTCCGCGGCGTCGTAACAGTCGCGAAACCGCTACCATACTGTACGCAATTATACATGCAACTTAAGATTCACGCAACGGAATTTCGTCCCGTTCGATTTGATCAATAAACGGTAAGTAAAATCTATTATTTTTCAGTACCTCGTTTTCATTTTTAGAAGCGATATTTCGGCCGTTTGGAGTGTTGGCATGCGTCGCTGTACACGAAAATCGGCCGACTTCAGGACTTACTGTAGCCGAATATATTGACACAACATCTGAAACCAAATATGCAAAAAAAGATAAGGTTATCCCTTTATTTAATTGTATTTATTTCGCTATTTTACAATGTTTTGCTTTTTTATTTCCAATTTTATACGACGACCAACTTTTTCCGTTTAGCCCCACCCACCTCGATCCCGTGATCTTTGATGCTCAATTTTAACATCTGTGCAAACGCTAATCTTTCATGCATCCTTACAGAGAAACTTCATCAGGAAATATATGGACCACGCGTTGGACTACTTAATAACCCTCGAGATAGACCTGCAGGAGTGTCCCATCACGGATGAGAAAAATTACCGACATCTGTTGCAGCATGCAAGAAAAAAGCATGACGAATTTCAGATTCATTTGGGTGACATGGGTCACATCGTTCATTCTGCAAGCCATGTAAGCTAACGTAACAAACTGACTTTATTCATACATTTGTAACATTTTATTTTGGTTTCAGTATATATGGTAGGTCGAGAACAAATGCCAGGATCACAGGGGTTACCTGGATAAAGACGACGACGATTTGTTTAAACGTCTTGCCGAACATCTTAAATCTGGCCGAGCCCCCCCTCTTCATAAAGTGGCAGCAGAAGGTTGCCGACCTTACAGAGTATGCCAGGCTACTCACCACATATGAGAATCTGAACAGAGGGATCTCCTCTTCGTTGAATGGGATCGGAGAGAAAATGGGGTGCCCCATCTCACCCGCTGAATTAGAAGAAGGCTTTGTGGAAACTTGTGCTGCCACTTTGATGTCAATTGAAAAAATGCGGGAATGCAGCTTACGAATCCAAAGGCTGCCAAATGCAACTGCCGATACGACAAAAGCAGATGCCTTGGAGACACGGTTGAAAGCAATCATAGCAAAGAAGAGGCAGTTGGTCAGTGACCAAACTAACCCTCCACCACAGGCGGAAGATGATCCGGTAAGATTACATTTTTATATAATTGCTTCTAGGTATTTACAAAAATTCTTTTTGACCATCAGATGTGCGGGGTATGCTACATCCGGCTAAAAAATTTAGCGTTAATTCATTGTGGGCACAGAATGTGCACCGAATGTAAAGATACAATAATCAGCATGAAGGTGATGCAGCACATCCAAATGACCCGGCTCCTGCATGAAAAACACCGTCCACCGCAACCCCCAACCAACTGCCCGTTTTGTAGGAAACCATTCCACGATACGTTAGACTTGTATTGAAGTGCATGTGAAGAAGATTGCACGTACTTAAAATCCCGTTTCAGAGGCAACTTGAAATAGCAGTATTTCACTGAAAACAGTGTTGTTTTTCACGTTTCGGGTGCCCGAAAATAATTGTGATACAATTTGAAGGAGGACTATCTCGGTTTTGTAAGGTCCCATTGCAATAACACTGCCAAACACTGGCAAAATTAAAGATGTGAATTCGTTCTCAGAATGGCTTTTCACGCAACATTCACATACATTTTGAGAATTTTTTAAGAATGATGTAAAGAACGCCATTGGTGGAATGAACGACATGACGTCACAGCGGTCGACGGAAATGATACTTCTCCAATCTTTAGTGTTATTTGACCTGTCAGCTATCTAATTAGCAACCTCCAAAACCCCTGTTTAGACAATTTTAGCACAAAACTACTGCATCTAAAATTATCAAAAATTGGAAATTGACCAGAAACATGCCCATGCTAGTTCTACTTTAAATACATAAATAGTTTTTCATATGTGTTACTTATACCTTGCATGCAGTGGGGAACCCTTCCACGCTTCCCCCTGGGAGACTGACAGAGTGTCAGTAATAACT
>JAVBJR010000695.1:0-3119 GCA_031546965.1 Dysgonomonas sp. | reverse complement strand
CCAATAATACATTACGACTACCTATATATAGATAAACTCTAAATAAAAATGGACGATACGAAACAATTATTCGAATCAGCGAAAATAGCCGTTAGAAGTCTACTTCTATTAAAAGAAGAGCAGACTAACAGCCTGCTTGAGGCGATAGCCAAAGAAACAGAAGCCAAAATACATTACATTCTTTCGGAGAACCTAAAAGACTTGCAAAGAATGGATAAAGACAACCCCAAATACGACCGGGTAAAACTTACCGAAGAACGTATCTTGGGTATTGTTTCCGACATTCGTAATATAATCAGCCTACCTTCTCCTACGGGCAGAGTACTTGATAATAGAACATTAGAAAACGGATTACACTTGTCTAAAAAAGCCGTTCCGTTTGGGGTTATAGGAGTAATCTTCGAAGCACGTCCCAATGTATGTTTTGATGTATTCTCATTGTGCTTCAAATCGGGTAATGTTTGCATCTTGAAAGGTGGATCGGATGCCAAATTCTCGAATATGGCTATTGTTGAGATAATAAGAAGTGTGCTAGATGACAATGGTATAAATCCCAATATATGCACTTTACTGCCCAATGAGAGAGAGGTTATTGACGAACTCCTCAATGCCCGAGAATACGTAGACCTTATTATTCCACGTGGCGGCAGTTCACTCATCAATTATGTAAGAGATAATGCACATATTCCTATTATTGAAACCGGTGCAGGTGTATGTCACACCTATTTTCATAGTGCAGGCAATAAAGAAATTGCTCAACAAATAGTGCATAACGCCAAAACCAGGCGTGTAAGTGTATGCAATAGTCTCGATTGTTTGGTGATTGACAAAGACCGTTTGAACGATCTTCCCTATATATGTGAGAATCTACAAAATGATAATGTAGTTATTTATGCCGATAAATTGGCTTACGAAACATTACACGGATATTATCCGGCTAAATTATTAAAAGAAGCAACCACAGAAGAATTCGGCACTGAGTTTTTGGATTATAAAATGGCTGTAAAAACCGTCAATAATATCAATGATGCTATTGATCATATCTCAAAATACGGGTCTAAACACAGCGAAGCTATTATAACAGAAGACAAAATGGCAAGCATCCTTTTTGAATCTCTTGTAGATGCTGCCTGTGTATATATAAATGCCTCTACTGCATTTACCGATGGTGCACAGTTTGGGCTTGGAGCAGAGATAGGAATCAGCACACAAAAAATGCACGCCCGTGGTCCTATGGGATTACAAGAACTGTGCAGCTACAAATGGATTATAGAGGGTAGCGGACAAATAAGATAATCAGAAATGAAAAAGAAGAAGAATCAAGAGAGGGGTAAAATAACCATCCAAGATTATATAAAAGCTGTAAAAAAGGCAGACAGAGAAACTCAATTGGAAACCATTGTGGGTTTTGCAGCAACTACTAAAGTGCATAAGAGCAAAAAATTGTATAATAGAAAACAGGACAAAAAAGATTATTTAGAGGATTGAAGTATTGGAAAATGTTTCAATTAAATAACTCCATCAGAATAAAATGACCGATTTAAACAAAATATCCCAATTGCTAAATTCGAAAAGCAATAGCCTTCCTATCAACAAAATAGAGCTAGAAGCAATTTTACAAACCATTTTCCATCAACTGCTATTCCCTATCTGTGATAAGAATTGCACTTCTATGTCCGATAATCTCAATTATGTATATTCGGTATTACTAGAAAATATATCTAATCTGACTAATGAAAAAGAGGCTAAAAAGGTTACTGATTCGTTTATAACCGAACTTCCCGACTTAAAAAGCAAGCTGTATAATGAAGCTAAATGTTATTTACAAAACGATCCTGCCGCTCGTAGCATAGAAGAGGTTATTATTGCATATCCCGGTTTTTTTGCACTAACAGTGTATCGTATTTCTCACTTTCTATATAAAATGAATGTACCCATTATACCCAGACTGTTCTCCGAATACGCCCATTCATCCGTAGGAATAGATATTCATCCGGGAGCACAAATAGGTAATATGTTTTTTATAGATCATGGTACAGGAATTGTTATCGGAGAGACAACTGTTATAGGGAACAATGTAAAAATATATCAGGGTGTAACTTTGGGAGCTCTTTTTGTCACCAAAGAATTAAAGGATAAAAAAAGACATCCAACTATTGAAGATAATGTAGTTATATATGCAGGAGCAACCATATTGGGAGGTTCAACTGTCGTAGGACACGATTCTACGATTGGTGGAAATGTGTGGCTTACAAAGAGTGTAGTCCCCTACTCCCTCGTCTTTCATAATTCGGAAGTAAGAATACGGACTACTCAAGACTTTGATGATTCCTTCAATTATACAATTTGAATTATTTTTCTATCTTTGCGGTCTTATTAAAGGTTAACCCCCTATTCCATTAAAGCATAATCAAATAATAATTATACAAAAAATAAAATATATTTTATGGCAACTACTGCAGATATTAGAAATGGCATGTGTATTGACATTGAGGGTCAATATTACGTGATTATAGAGTTTCTTCATGTGAAACCGGGTAAGGGAGCAGCTTTCGTGAGAACAAAAATGAGAAGTGTAACCACCGGACGTATCTTGGAAAGAACCTTTAATGCAGGTATAAAATTGGATGAAGTGCGTATCGAAA
Source organism: Dysgonomonas sp. (assembly GCA_031546965.1). Classification (GTDB taxonomy): domain Bacteria; phylum Bacteroidota; class Bacteroidia; order Bacteroidales; family Dysgonomonadaceae; genus Dysgonomonas_A. Next base: position 474 of record JAVBJR010000695.1, on the reverse strand, counting down.
GACGTGCATATCAATATCTGTACAAAGACGAAATGGGCTATAACCTTATGAATAATGAGACTTTTGAGCAGGTATCGCTTAACGGAAATCAAATAGAAGGCGTGGCTTTTCTTAAAGAAGGAGACACTATAGAAGTACAAGTACATGCCGAAACCGAAACTATATTGACTGCAGAATTACCTCAAAATGTAATATTGGAAATTACGTATACCGAACCCGGATTGAAAGGTGATACAGCTACCAATGCAACAAAACCCGCTACGGTAGAAACAGGTGCAGAGATTCGTGTACCTCTTTTCATCAATGAAGGAGAAAAAATAAAAATCAATACTCGTGACGGATCGTATGTCGAAAGAGTAAAATAAAGGGAAGTTGACTAGTGTACAAGTAAGCAAGTCTTGTGTACTTGTCAACCGATTTACTCGTTTACTAAAAAAACCGTGTTTGGTAAACTTACCTAAACACGTTTTTTTT
>JAVBJR010000931.1:0-3541 GCA_031546965.1 Dysgonomonas sp. | reverse complement strand
AAGCTACAACCATAGCTAAATTGGCATGGAGAAGGGGGATATTAGTAGACATAGACAATCCTCTTGTTCCTAAAGAGCTACTTCCTGTCAAAGAATTAGAGCATTACGAAGGCTATGAGTTTTTTAAGGAATTAGATAAGTAAACTGAATACAGTAAATCCAAAGATTAAATTTGAAATTAAAGCATTAGAGGACTTTATAAAATAAAAATAATATGAACTTGAAGAAAATAAGAGATTTAGATATTGCAAAAAAACCTTTTGACTATTCAAAAGATATTGAGGAGGATTTAGATTATTCGAAATGGACTGGCTATATTGATATGTATTCAGATTATTTTATTTGGGATGAAGATACAGAAGATGGTAGATTACAGTTAAATAGCTTGGATAAAATTCCTGAATGGGCAAGAGAAAAAGTCTTAATAGGACTCAATAAAGGACGATGTTTTGCCGAATTCGATAAAAAAAAGAATCATTATTTGCTTAGTGTTGCTGTTCATACTGAATTAAAACGTATTAGAGTAACTTTTGAACGTATTCCTACAATTGATGATCTAAAGCGTTTTTTAGATATGGCAAATTATTTAGATGCTTATTTACTAAATAATGGCAATGAAATTATAGATGAAGAATTCATAGAGAATTACAAATAAAATATGAAAAAAATAGTAATCCTTTTAATTATGTCTCTATGGAGCAGCATGCTATTGGCTCAGCAAGCAAACAATGTTCCCAAAAAGTTTGTGGCAACTACCGAAAAGGAGATGTATCAGTTACTGGAAAAAATGATAGATAGTACTTTAATCGAAAAAAAGAATCACCATCAAAGTGAAAATCTTTGGGGCTATTATTTTGAAGCCTCTCTTTCTATTTCTTCAAACTATATAAACAACACAGATACATTGCTGATGTTTATTCAGGATTGCGATGAAAATAAATTAAGTGAAAGTAAATGTAATAACGAGTATTATGCCTCTATCTCAGAAAGTATGCCAATTGCTTTTTATGAACGATTTCTAAATTATTTGGATGGACTGAGAAAATCGGATAACCATCATAAAATGTGGTACTCTTTTCCGCCCTTGTCTGATATAAGGATGATTCTAATAAAACAATATGAATCGAAAACCTTAAACAAGGCAGACAGTGAAAAGGCATTGAGATTGATCGAGAAAATATCACTAATCAAAATAAGAGATGAACATTATTATGTTTATTTGATCGTAGACGAAGCAGAACCATCTGAATACATGACCCCTAAAATAAGAGAAGCATTAGTCAATGCAATAGAGAATCCCTATTATCCAAAGGATTTCCTCAACTCATACATGCTTTTACAAGATACAACTTTTCTTGATATTACGAATATCCCGGATTCTATAAAAATAATGCATAAGAAAAAACCACAGATTATGACAGAATATTCTACGAAGCTCTCTACATATAACTGGTATCAGGAATTAGGGAAATATAAATACAATGGGCTTTCGGCAGGTCAAGCATATTTGGAGGAAAAAAGGAAATCCTTCTCTCTGCAAGGCTACTCAGGTATCGAAGATATTGCCAGATATGCTTATAAACATAACGATAAAATACTTATTAAGTATTTAAACGAGTTTAAGAAAAAACATCCTGATTATAAAGTAAGGTATTATCGAACAATGTGGAGTAGATAATGCAGCATATTTGGTAATACCATTTGCGGTAACTACTACTTTTATTTGTCCCAATAAAAAGGATTGATTGAGAGTATTAACAATTTATTATTATCGTTGCCCAAAAAAAATCAGCCCGTTTTGTAAAAGTGCAATATTTACACTTAAAAAATGAATTATTTTATCATTTTAGTCAAATCTGAGAGAAATTACCTGCACATATTTCTCTTATCTCTTTGATATTAAAAAAAATAACATATTTTTGTACTATTATTCAGATGATTAAGACACATTAACCTGGGATACTTACCAATTAAGTCATATACCATGAAGTATATCTTTACGAAATTATTGCAAATACTTATTTTTTCATTCATATATATTTCATCTTATTGCTCGTTGTCAGCATCAGTGCCCTTAATCGCTTCTGTCGAATCTAATATTGACATCATTCCTGAAACAGAGATTAACACTAATCCACAAAATACAGAAGATAATCTCAAAACAAATCAAAAAAAAGACAGCGAAACCGATGACGAAATAGGCAAAGCTATGGGAGCATTTGGATTATTGGATAAAAACAATTCTTATGCAGACTACATCAATCCCAATGAATTAACCGAGTTGCCACTTGGCATCAGGGAAAATAAGAGCAATGTGGAATATGGCATTGTAGTAACCAAAGCCAAATTTACACCGGAGTATGCCCTTATTAACATTTATGCAAGAGTAGTAACGCCCCAGCAGGGAATGGATGGGGGCAAAAAAGAATTATATTTTGGCGCCGAAGGTGTTAAATTGTCCTATTCCGGAAAAATTATCGGAGAAGCCAAACTCTCCCTGCTCGGAAACATCCTGATCCCTTTTAACAATAATAATTGGTTGTTAACTCTGGAAGGCGGAAAGATAAACAAACTCAACGGAGGAGATTCATACAACGACAATACCTTCGTCATTATCGACTGTTATGGCATTAAAGAACTCTCCCTGAAGGGAAATGTTCAGATTTCCAGAAATATACTGCTTCCTCTGGATCAGAACGGAAAAATACTACCGGAGGAAACCGTGATTAATGGCACTCCTCTTAAAAACCGTGTAAGAGGAGATTTTGCCGTAAAAGCAACCGACTGGAATGACTTATTAGTTAAAGTCAATATTTCTCCTTTTGCCATCACCTCTCAAGCTCAAAAACAGGATAAAGGATATTTTTCATTTTTTGTCAATAACGCCATACTCGATATGAGCGACCTGCGCACAGATGCTTCAGTGAAGTTTCCCGAATACTATTTCACGCACGGTTATTTAATTGACGGAGCTGAATCCTGGCGGGGATTATATGTTGAATCCCTATATGTAGGACTTCCCGAAGAATTCAAGACCAAAGACAAAAAAAATGCTCCGGTTTCTTTTTCGGCGGAGAACCTGATTATCGATTCTTATGGCGTATCCGGAAGATTTGCTGCGCAAAATGTATTTCCTCTGGAAAAAGGTACTACCGGATCAGAGAATGGCTGGGCATACTCCCTGGACAAAATAGAAGTAGACCTGGCAGCATCAAAAATAACGGGAGCCGGTATCTGGGGAAAAATACAATTGCCCATACAAAAACAAGATACCACAAAATGCCTGGGTTATCGAGGTTCCATAACTGAAGAGGAATATCTCTTATCGGTAACCACACTCGACAATATTGATTTCAGCTTATGGAAAGCCAAAGCCACCATAGCCGCAGGCTCATCTGTTGAAATGCGGGTACAAAACAAACAATTCTATCCCAGAGCCATCCTAAACGGTAAGCTTGACATTAGTGCAGGAGACCAGGACGAGGCTGACACCGAAGCAGAAGAAAGTAAAACCGTTCGTTTTAAAGAAATAAGATTTGAA
>JAVBJR010000644.1:0-8976 GCA_031546965.1 Dysgonomonas sp. | reverse complement strand
CATATATCATTCTAATACTACGTAACAATTTCCCTCCGATACCTCTCTTTTCTAATTCTAATAATAATTCTACTCTGTTAAGTGAGTCAAATGCTGCTTTTAAATCTATAAAAAAGGCAAACAGTTTTCCTCTTTTTTTTTTCAATTTCTTGTTCAACTAAAGTGTGCATAATATAAATGTTATCTACTGTCCCTCTTCCCTTCCTAAAACCTGCCTGTGATTCTGGCAGTAATTCCCTATTTTACACCTCCGTAGTTAATCTGTTCTCTAATATCATCGCATATATTTTATATGCAGTCGACAAAAGTGAAATGCCCCTATAATTCTGCACATCTCTTCTATCACCCGCTTTAAAGATTGGGCATATTATTGCTTTCCCCAGTCCCCATTTTTTATATCTACCATTTCTTCCTTCCGTTTTCTGCTTTCTTTCCGTACTAACTCCCAGAAAGCTTTCTCTGAGTTTACCTCTGATAATTTTATTTTCCATCTTTCTTTCTCTTCCTCCTTTTTTCTTTTACATATATTCCTCATACATTTTTTATTTTGCACATATGCTCTTCTTAATTCCTCCCGTTGTATTGTATTACTTTCTTTTTTGAATTGTCTTAAACTCTTTCTGACTGCCCTCTTGATTTCTGTGCACTCCTTGTCCCACCACCCTGGATTGTATATCCTTTTGTTCAGTATACCACTTTCTCTTACGCGTGCCTTATTTATTTTTCTTTTTATTATATCCCATATCTGTTCCGTTTCTACTCCTTTTCACACAATACTATCTTCTTTTATTTTCCTTTTAAATTCTAATATCTGATCGTTCCCCCATCTGAACCTTTTAAAGCCTTTTATTATTTCCTCATTTGAATCTGTGTCCTTTCTTTCTCTTCTCAAAATCAACTCTATTGGTTGGTGGTCTGACAAAATACTATCTAATATATTCATGTGATCTATTTCTCCTTTCCCTATCTGGTTTGTTATTACATAATCTATGACTGTATTACCTAAGTGTCCCACATATGTCCAATCTCCTCCGCTATTATCTATATCTCCTCCGTTTACTATTTCCAGCCTTTTCTCTTCCACCCATTTCACTAAGTGTTTCCCCTCCGCATTACATATAATATCCCGTGATTTCCTTTTCCTTTCCTCTCCCCACTCATTTATTCTACCCCCTTCCAGTCCTATCCTTGCATTAAAATCCCCTATTATAACTAAGTTAACTTCCTTTCCTTCTACTTCCTCCGCCAACCATTCTCCAATCTCTTTCTTTAGCTCCTTCCACTCTGCATTTTTGTATACTGTTATCCCAATCCATTTGTCTGTTTTTATTCTCCATTCATGTAGTATTGACATCCCACCTTTCCCATACCTAATTTTTTCTTGGTGTATCCATTTCTTTGCTCCAACTAAAATTCCCCCTTTTGCCCTTCCTTTTACTTTATCCTTCTTAGCAGGCAGACAAGTCCAATTATAGTCAACTGGCAACTTTGCCCTCCACTTAAGCCATTCTTTTTCTGTAATCCAGGTTTCTTCCAGGCAAACAATATCATATCTTTTGATAGTCTCCCAAAATTCACTACTCTTATTTCCTAAACCGGCAATATTCCAACCTATTACACGTACACCCTTTCTAACCCCTTCTGCTAGTTTTTTCTACTTTTTTCAAATACTCTCTCTAACTTATTCTCCTCCAGGTTCCACTGATACTTCGTCCCATCAATGTTCAATTTATCAAAAAATAATGTAGCTCTTTTTCCAAAACTCCTTTCTTTTTTCGCAACCTCTATGAGCTGCAATCTCTGTTGTCGCACCCTCCACGAGTAGTCGTCATCGATGAATATCGAGGTCCCTTTCAAGTCTCTCTTCGCCTTATTTATCTTCTCTTTGTCTGATTCTGTCTCTAACTTCACAACTATTGGTCTACGCTTTCCTTCTTTATATACACCCAGCCTGTGTGCTCTTACAATGTCTACCTTCACTTTCAGCTTCTCTTCCAGCATCTGCTGCACCACCTTTTTAGCACCTTCCCAAATTACTTAAATAAAAACGAATTCCGTAAAGTGTTAGGGTAAATTATGCAAAATATTCAGCAATAAACAGATGTGAAAAATTCACAACCGTTCATGAGAACTATGCATTTCAGTGTTAAATTGTACTATTTTTCAGTAATTTATATCTTAGGCTGTATTGCATTAATGATAATTACCTTGATGTCACTGTATTTGTCCAGTTTTCTGGTTTGCGTTGTTTTTTTCCTAAAATGTTTCAAGCAGCCGATCATGCACAGACGAATTTATTTGAAAACTGAGGATTGTTATTTCACAACACGCCGCTAGATGGCAGTACAGGCAGGTATACGTTGTTAAGCGGGAGTCTATGGGGAGTGGCATACTCTAACCTAATTTCATATACTCTTGGTAGAACTCCCTTCTTTCTCGTCATCAATGTTGATTTGCAGTTCACAGCTAATGAATTCAACATCTTCAGGCAGAATATCACAGCAGGATAGGTTATTTTCTTTATTTGCATGTATTTCCTCAACCTCACAGAAGCATTCCGTGATATAGGAATTTCGGATGCATGGGATGAAAACATTTTGAGTCTAATTCGGTTTCTCACTGCAATACGTTGTGGATGGTCATAAAAGCCACCTAACCGGCGGATTCACGGAACAAGTTCTCCTGCCAATCTGGATTAATCCTTGATGTATGATAGTTTTTCCCACCATAGATGTGCACCAATTGTCAGTATAGTCCTCTTGCAGATTCAATTGTCATTATCATACCCTTCTGGAATGGTAGCATTTTTGTACTTTTGCCCACACGTAATGTGTAAATAGCTCTCTTTATCTTCGCCAATGCATGGTTTTGTTGAGCAAATCATTTTCCTCAAACACACTTTGTACAGTCGTTCTGAGGTCAAGAGTAATTTACCAAAGTGTCTTCCAATTGGTTGGGGCAAAGCACCTGTGCGGATGGACACGAAAACAAACAATCCGTGTGTCGTGATCGACGCCATTTTTATCCATCGCTCGGTTCGCATTGTATAACTCGTTTAACGCGTTAAATGCAATTTATGCGGTGTTGAATCAATCACTGTATATTATCTAGGACGTATAAGTTACATTCTGATGTCCCTGCACCCTGCCAGAAGTGCGGATTTGACGAGATCTTACAAAACCATGTACGAGACTTTCGCAAGTTTGTTGCGCGACAACATTGTGGCATGCAACACCTCCACATTAGGCTAATGGCAATGTTGCAGACGCAACATTGCCATCCAACATAATTGCATTAGTGAGCATTGTGGTTGGTGTGTCCTATATCGATATATATGGGGACGTTCACATATTATATAACGCCAAATTTCCACTTTTTCACCCCCCTCCCCCCTATTATAACTAATTATAACAAAATGTTACCTCCCTCCCTTCTGTTATATAACAAAATCAACAGTTCACACCCTCACACCAATCCAAACCTGAAATTATTTTATTTTCAGTGCAATACAAAATTATCGTTTACAATGATGTCCACGGATTTGATATCCATTCTTGTACATTGCTTATAACTGTTGCTTCATCTACATCACATTTTTCATTCATATCATTGGGAATATAAGAATCTGGGAGCTGAATTTCATCCACATTTAACCATTCAACATCTTCACTATTTTCTAACAGAGAATCTTTTAATAGGCACATGAGTTCTCGTTGTCTTCTGGCAGCAATGCGAACCGGTCGTCTTTTCGGAATTGGCAGATTTAAATCTTGCCTGTGCACATTTTGCTTGTATTTCCTAGCAGCAACTTTTGAAGCGTGATATACACCACATTCATTACAACATCTTTCATGCAGATCTTTTTGAACAGATGGGCAGTATTGATCGTACGGCATAATTTTAAATTCATTTAACATGTCCGCTTTTCTGACTTTTTCAAAATCAACTGGTTGTCGAACAAAAAAGGAGCAAAAACGCTGTGAATCAAGGCAGTTTACTCTTGGTATGTTAAGTCCTTCACATTACAACAAAGGCAAAGGTGGAGGAAGGAACCGATTTTGTAGTATGGCACGTATATCACTTCGAAGACGTTTGCAACAATTTCTGTCATCACACTTTACAATTTGCAAAAGATATTGACTTTCTCGGACATGGTTAGAATACCATATATAATCTGTTAGTTCTGTTATTGATAATTCAGAACCTGGATTTGCATACGTTGCAATGGTCTGAAATCCATCAATTACTGTTGCGCTCCAAACTTCAGATAATATTTTTCCTGCATGAGTAAAATTAGCCTTCTCCAATTCCACATCGACTGTTTTCCTGTTTGAACTCAAATGAGAGCCAAAATGATCATGAGGTATTATCAAACCAGACAAATCATGAGACAATGGTGCCATTCGCCTCTCTACGCGGTTAAATGCACTTCTTCCTGGTGCTTGTGTGGCAACAAAAACAACATCAAAATTATATTCTTTGAAGTGACGTATCGCTGCATTTATCACTTTGGGATACCTGGGATTTTCATCCGGACCACCATCAACTGAAATTATCAACACTGGCTTAATACTGCCAGTCGGGATTTTAACAATGTCCTGAAATTCTTTAAGGCAAAACATTTTATCTAAGTCATAAGCATGAGTTAGTGCAGTTGAACTGTCGTGCTTTCCACTTCGAATAACTATATAAGTTGGCCCAGAATAGGTGACACCATCAGGAATACCCATACAGTTTGGTTTGATAACACATGCTGCATAGACACTTGGTATCAGTTTATGTCCCTCTGCCACTACAAAATCATGATCTGGTAGTCGGATCCTGTAATCCAGATGCATGAGGACTGGAGACTGCTTATTGGCTGCAACAACTCCAATTGGGACACGAGCTTTGTCATCTTGACTCAAGAATATTGCTTGTGATGGTCCCAGAAATGAAGCCATGCATTCCAGATAATTGATAGTGGTTCTTGCAAACTGAGTGTCTGGATGTGATTTGTGAAGATCATGGTCACACTTTCGAAGCTTTACAGGAACTGTAGTAACATGTCGCCTTCCGTGGATGGATAATGCATTTTTTGGTAGCAGCCGTAGATATGTTGCACTTCTTGAAAGGACAAATCCTCTTTGCAGCAATTCATTGTGAATGTCATCAAGTGTTTTGCATGACCTCATGGTTTCAGCTGCTCCTCCAAAAATCGCAATGTCTGCAATTGTGCGAAGCAGTTCAGTCTGATCACATTCTAGAGAAGGTCGCCCAACTTTGCCTCTTAATTTTGTATTACGCTCAGGTTCATTTGCTAGTAACTCTTGAAACTCCATCTTTCTCTTCCTTTGAAATTTTCTTTGCCTTTCTGCATTTTTCCGCAAGGATTCCAAATCAGTCTCAGCTTTTTTCAGTTGCTCTTTCACTTTCTTAACTTCAGTCTGCATCTTGGCGCATAACCAAGGAACTGACATTACCTTGAAGAGCAATTACTTTTTTGGAAGCAGTTTCTTGGGCATGAGCATGACGTCCAAGTTGTTTTACAATTTCAGCATTGTTTGTGACTTCTTTGGTTACGGTCGCTTGTGAAGTTGAAAGCTCAAATTTCAATAACAATTGTTTTATTGCAGATAAAATATGCATACTGCCAATTCCAATTGTGTAACAATTTCATTTTAATTTTGAACCGCGTCAAAAAAAAGAATTAAGTGATTTGTGAACTCATACCTTAATAGGGTGATCTTAAGTGGTAGTATTAGTGTGCAGGCTTACAACATTATGCCTGGAATTTCATTGCAATGCTTTTGTGTTGCCTGAAATTCAAAAATTGTGGAATTATTATTTTCCATTATTGACATACTTTCATTGTAATTTTTATGAAACTATACCCTACAGTGAGGTCAATTTGGACAAACACAGTAAATTATTTTTCACTTTTGTCCTTTATATGATGCATGCTGCGGCATTCATTTTGCAGTTGATACAGAAATATCACCAGTAAGCATTTAGAAAATTTTAAAGCACTCAACATTTTTCACCATTTTCATCCAAAGTGACCCCACTTCAGAGCAATATTAAAATCCCGTTTTGTTTACCTTTGCAAAGTATGTAGAAATGGCCAATTTTTTCTTGGACTTCTGAATGTTGAGGTTCTTTATCAAATCCAATGTTTTTGTCTCCAATAAACTTGCATCGCCTGAACAGGTGGATTTCAAACTGCTCGATAATTTATTACATTTATTTTGCTGTTGTTGACCACCTATATCTGGATTGGCTCCTTTAAATGCAATATACAGCTTTCTATAGAGATTCTCCTGTGCCATGATGTGAATCTGAATGCTCACATAGGGCCAGTGAATTTTAATAATTTAACCGGGAATTTATATCTCAACAGCCAAAAGTTTAATGCTATGCCATTGGCTCATTTTCACAAATGGTGAGCTAAAAGAACTAATATGGGCGTGACAACTTTGAGATTCCAAGAATGTAATCTGAGATGGGGTTAACCTACAACTGGCTTGGTGCAGTTGGCCCTATTGTTTCAGGTCCCAGGGGTGTGCTTTGCAATCACATACACACAGTTCAGGAAAACCCCAAAGACCATTTTATAAAAGTCTGTAAAATAACCTATAAGCATAACAGTTATTTTATAAAGTATATTTGAACATAAACGTGCAATTTTTGTTAAATAAAATAAACGTGCAATTTTTGTTATATAACAGATAGCTTCATTCCTCCCCTCCCCTTTATAACAACTTATATCATAAATATAACCCCCCCTCCCCCTTTGGCGTTATATAATATGTGAACGTCCCCTATCGATATATTTGCCGACATCTCAGCAAACTCACAAACGGTTTCGTTCGGTCCTAAATGCACACATAATGACAGAAATACCTTCATTCTTCTAAAAACTCGTCACATGCATGCATATTCAGCGGTTTTTCATTCACAAATTCAACAATTCAGGTGGGACTCTTTTTTTGGTGGAAGCTTACATGGTACCGCATGGTCGCAAACAGGCCTGGCCAATCGGAAGGAACTTTGGTAAATTACTCTTGACCTCAGAACGACTGTAAATCGTTCTTTTCATCTACATGTACCCTAGAGTTTAGCACATCAAATCCGTTATTGATCGCACTGAAGAATTCTGTTGCACTTTTGTTTCCGAGGACAAGTTCCATGCATGCTGTCAAGTGGCCCTATAATTTCCTATATTTCCTATGTTTTCAATGGTGTCCTTCCTATATAGTCCTGTATTTTAAGCGATGTCCTATATTTTCCTATATTTTTCCATCTCCCATTTGATATTTGATGAATGAAGTTTGTGCAAAGAAATCTGCAGTGTTATTAGCACCCTCTGTACTTTGTGGAACCTATACAGGGTAATTCATTGAAGTCCGACCCCCCTTTACTTTTGAGAGGCTTTGATAAATAACTGTGAGTTTCTTATATGTGTAGACAGATGTCAAGAAGAATCCGGAAACCCAACTTTCACTGACCTTGACAAAGTTTGTCAAGGTCATTGAAGTTGTATCTTTGCAACCATTCACTTTTAGATCCTAGTGTAAATTACAGAGTTCAAGAGCATCATGTGTTTAGTATTAGTACCAAGTATCATAATTGTTTATACATTGTACAAATTAATATGATTATTTGAAATTTTGCATGGTCACACAGCTGTGTCCACTATGACACATGCAAAGAAGCCCATTAAAAAGGTAAAGGCTGTTGTAAATGGTTCGTCACAACTGTGTGCTAAATGCCAAATGCAAGATTAGTCAATGTTGTGTGTGTACAGCGTACATTCCAGTGAGTAAAAACAATGCATGTTTATTTATAACTGAAAGTAGTATGCATTTAAACAAAACAATGTACCCACAGAGAGGTTCTGAAATGTTATGAACCACAGCAGAAAATAATACAGTATAAAACAACATATGGAGAACATCAAGACATAATGAAAATAGTATCAGTGCAGATAATGTTCAATGTGACGTCCTTTGCATGCGACCACATACTGAGCCCGTTGCACCACAGATTGTATTGCTTCATGCAGCATTTCTGCAGGAATCTCCTCAATGGCAGTGCGGATGCGATTTTGCAGGTCCAGCAAAGTGGTAGTTTCATGTTCATAGACCTTCTGTTTGATGTAACCCCACAAAAAGAAGTATAATGGGGTGAGGTCAGGCGACCGAGGAGGCCATTTCACTGGCCCACCACGGCCTATCCAACGTCCTGTAAATGCATTCTCCAACCACGCGGCTGCTATCCTTGATGGATGTGGTGGTGCTCCATCACCTCTTCCCTTGCCATGATCAATGTGCGCATATCATCATTAGTAGCAGATTTTTGTTTCCCTAATCGTTTACGTGGATTCACACTACCTGTGCTTTCAAACCGACGGATAATGTAATACAGTGTAGATCTTGATGGGTGACGTCTGTCAGGGTAACGCTGCTGATACAATCTGACAGTTGCATGTATATTCTGCATGCATTCACCATAGCAGTAAATCATGTCAACCATTTCTACATTTCGATAAGCCATAATGTCTTATAACTGATGACAAGTATGCATGTATGTTCCTTTTATACCCATATTACATATCGCGTAATGTGTACCTTGAACCTTGTTGCAAATCATTTCACAATGAGTGAATATCAATTATAGGCATTTGCAACACCTTTGTCTATTGCAATGGGATTCTTTGCATGTGTTAATAGTGGACACAGCTGTGTGACCATGCAACATTTTAAAAATCACATTAATTTGTACAATGTATAAACAATTATGATACTTGGTACTAATGCTAAACACATGAGGCTCTTCAACCTTGTAATTTATACTAGGGCCTTAAAGTGAATGGTTACAAAGATACAAATTCAATGACCTTGACGAACTTTGTCAAGGTCAGTGAAAGTTGGGTTTACGGATCCTTCTCGACTTCTGTATACACATATAAAAAACTCACAAATTTTTATCCAAGCC
>JAVBJR010000855.1:0-5343 GCA_031546965.1 Dysgonomonas sp. | reverse complement strand
GGTTTCGGCTCTTGCTTGTGGTTGTGGACTTTTCGAAAAAGGTGGCTTTGTTCCCTCTCCGGGTGGCCACGGCGGCTAACATTGCGGGCTGTATGTTTCGCCTATGTTGCCGCATGTTGCCGATGTTGTAATCGGCACTACGGTTTTCTTTGGTGCCAATGTGCTATTCGGTGCTGAAAATTTTTTTATTCTTTTTGGGTGCTGATGTTGTATTCGGCGCTCAAAATGTTTTGGTGCCGATGGTGTCTTCGGCGCTGGAAATTTTATTTTGGTGCCAATGTTGTATTTGGTGCTAAAATGTTTATTGTTTTTGGGCGCTGATGTTGTATTCGGCGCTCAAATTTTTTTGGTGCTGATGGTGTCTTCAGCGCTGGAAATTTTATTTTGGTGCCAATGCTATTTGGTGCTAAAATGTTTATTTTGGTGCCAATGCTGTATTTGGTGCTAAAATGGTTATTTTTTGGGTGCCGATGTTGTATTCGGCGCTCAACATTTTTTGGTGCCGATGGTAGTTGGCGCTAGTATGTTTAGGGTGGTGCCATTGTTGTCTTTGCCGCTACTTTTGGTGCCAATGTTGTATTTAGTGCTAAAATGTTTATTTTGGAGCCAATGTTGTGTTTGGTGCTCACATGTTTATTGGGTGCCGATGTTGTATTCGGCGCTCAAAAAATTTTGGTACCGATGTTGTATTCGGCGCTAAATGGTTGTTTTGTATGGAGCCAGATTTGAATTTGGCGCCGTTTACTCTGCAGCCGAAATTGAATTTGGCGCGGCTTTTGGATGGCGCCGAATTTGAATTGGGCGCCCGTTTTCCTTTTGTGCTGATGTGTGTTCGGCGCTAAACATTTTAGTTGGGCCACTGTTTGTATTTGGCGCTGTACGGAGCTGATTTAAGTTTGGCGCCTTGATATCTGCCACCGAACAGCGATCGGTTCGGTTGTTTTCTTACCATTTTTGGTCGCTGCCGTCCGTCGGTGGGGTTGCTTTCGCGTATCTCACGCGTATTGGCATGGCTTCCAGTCGTTGTGGTGGTTAGATGGCCTGTTCTGCGGCTTCGGCGATCGTTTTTTTAACGCCGTGGCTGTCGTCGCTCGGCGGCCGTTGTGGCGAAGTGGGTGCCGCAGTATGCCGCTAGATGGCGTGCCTGGGGCGACTCTCTCATTGCCGAGTGTAGGGGAAGCGCGTCGCTTTCCCGATCGGCGATGTTGCTATGCAACGGCGTCGGCCGTCGCAGGTTACCACGGCATTTGCTGGAACAACCGTGTTTCGCCTGTCCGTGGCGCGTGGTTTTGACGCTTACCACATGGTGCGCTGGTCCTTTGGGACTTCGGTTTTTCCGGTTTCTAGAACATTCGGGAATGTTCTAGAATTCGGATCTTGGCTGGAGCGTCGCCGATTTTTTAGTGATGTCAGCGCTGCCAGGGGCTTCATCGGTCACTTGTTGTTACTAGTTGGCACAACCAACCCGTGTCGAGCCGATCGCCAATTAGTTTTCCGAGTTCTTTTGTTCACCGTGTTGGAAAGTTTGCTGCCATAGCCGATCGACGACAACCAGCAGCTGACCGTGGTGGGTTCCACTCGTGCATGAGGCGCGAGGCTCGAAGGCGTCAGCAAGAACGCCTTCGGCAGGAACTGGCTCAGCTGCAGCAAGCGGTGCGGCAGCCACGGCGTGACCTGCAACGTGATGGCCGGCGCTTGCCGATCGCTGTGGCAAGGGCTCCGGCAGCCGCTCCGACTGCAGTCGTGCCTGACGTGGTGGAGGACGTAGGTGTGGATGAGGTGGCTATGCATCGTCGCGGACTTCGCAACCACCGTGGGAATTGGCGTGGTGGTTTGCTCGATATGCCGCGACCAGCGGCGGACGAGTCAGGTCCAACGGCTGCCGACCCTCACCCTGACTCCGCATCACCGACGCCATCAGAAGACGATTCCCGCTGTAAGGCGGCGGAAGCTCGCCGGGTGGCCGGTGGTCTTTCCAGCGAGGAAGCTCGCCGGCGGCTGCGGCTCGCCCAGCTGCGGGCTAAAGCCGATCTCCACTTCTGCGAGGAAGTTTTGGATGCTCGGTCGACCCAGGACGGTGTGCAGTACGTCCAACTAATGCGGCCTAGCGGACATTGTCGTCGCGCTCGCGACTCAGTTCCAGCGACGCAGGTCTGCAACGCCAGCTGCCGGGTCAGCGAGGGAGCCGTGGCAGCCGCCTTCAAGCGGTGGGATGATCTCCGCCTGGAAGTGGCGGCGGCTTTGGGTGGTCAGGAAGGGCCTGTGCCGGCCCTTTCCCTGCCCTCGGCTGATTTCGCGGCCGCCGAGATCACCATGATCCGCATGGGTCTTTCGCCGGTGGCCGTGCGCCGCACCTTGGCTGAGGCGACGGCCTTCGTCCAGGTTTCCCAGGAAAGCACCAGGGCGGTATCTTCCGTTGCCCTTGGCGGCCGTGAGGCTGCCGTGTCTCCGAGCCACCCGATGGACATCGGTGCTACGGGACTGCCATCGCCTATCCGGGCAGAAGAAGAGGGTCCGGGGGCTTTCACCACGGCTCCGGCGTCGCCCACACTGATGGAGGTTGCGGGTGCGCAGTCGGCTCGTTTCGAGGAGGCCATGGCAGCTTTCGGCAAACAGTTCCCGGTGGCTGAATCTCCCGTTCCTGCTGAGGCTGAGGATGATCTGCTGGAGGACAACGCCTCCGACCAGCTGGTCATAGATGAAAACGACCCCGCTGAGGAAGATGTCGCCGATGAGGACCTCACTTCAAGTCGTTGAGTAGTTTTGCGTCCTCTGGTGTGCTAAGTATGGTTCACCAGGGTGTATAGTTGTTTGTGATTGGGTTTTGCTCGCGTTGACAGTTGTCTAGCGTGCGGAAATGGCTTTATTTTGTATGAAATTTTTTTGTTCATCTTTCCGTAAAATTTGTGTAATTTTGCGACTTGTTCGGTTCGTAGGGTGTCCAGAGCTTCTGGAGCCCTCCTGAGCTGTTTTGCTCGCTTTGTGTAGTTTACCGTTCTCGGTTGTTTAGTTTAAACTTCTCGGTGAGCGCGTTGTGTTTCGATTTTTCAAGTTTGTATAACTTTGCAACTTTGTGTAGTTGGTTCGATGGGTGTCCAGAGTTTCTGGAGCCCACCTGAGCTGTGTGCTAGTTTTGTTTAAATAGTTTGCCGTTCGTGGTTGTTTTTAGTTTAACTTCCCGTGGAGCGTGCTCTGGTTTATATAACTTTGGTACCCGAGTTTGTAAACTTTTTCTACTTTTGTAACCGTTTTGTCCCCTTCACGCGTATTGTGGGGGGAAGTGTCACGCCCCCTGTTTGGCCCACCTGGTGGCGCTCCTGTGGCGGCCAATACGGGTGTAGTTATATTGTACTATTTTTATGGGGCTCCTAAATTTTTTATGAAGTTTGTGAGCCCCGCAAAAATAGTACCATTTAACTACATTGCTCAAATTTATTATTAAAATGTATGACTGTTCTGCAACTCAACATGCAATGGTTTCCAGTATTCCTTTTTTATTTTTCCTGAAAACAATTAAAAATGTGCACACACCGCCAGGGCGCTTCTGCTAGCGGCGTTTGGCCACGAGGTGGCTGGGCGGGGCCGGAATGGTCAACCTTAAATGCTGACCACCTGACGAAGGCAGCCATTTTTCATGGAACTGAAATGTCCCATGGGATTTACATGGGGTTGAGCCCCTTTAATCTGACCACCTGTGCACCTTGAAAATTTACCGCATTTTATTGTATGCTGCTATGCCTTTATAATGTGTTGAAACCTGGAAAGTTGACTGTATAAAAAACCTGGGGCGGGTACTGCGGGGCCACCGAGAGAAGAAGTTGCCTGGGGCGCAGGGAGGAATGATCCAAATGAAGGGGTGGTGGTATTTGGCCTGCACCTGGGCGCCAGACAACTACCTGTCAGTGGATGACCGTCCCCCCCAAATTTGGGCCATTCCGCCCCTCTGCGCCCCAGGCAACCTCTTCTCTCGGTGGCTCCACAGTAGCATTGCATATACTACCGTTGGGGTTGTGTGAAAACGGAAGTGTGCAAATTGGAGTAATGGTTTTTGAATAATTGTAGTAATGGAGAATATATACGCATACATATCCTACTTCTCATTTCATTGCCCTATATTCAATAAAATTACTTTATAACAGTTTCATAATCAAATAATGTATAACATTCTCCATTACTACAATTATTCAAAAACCATTACTACAATTATTCTAAAACCATTACTCCAATTTACACACTTCCGTTTTCACGCAACCCTAACGGTAGTATATGCAATGCTACCTGCCCCAGGTTTTTTGTAGACATATGGATTTAATTTACGAATTAAATCATATGTCTACAAAAAGTTAGGTCTATGCAACTTCCACTGAGTGTTGTCTGCTCTGATTTGTTGTTTTTGAGTTGTAAATTGAAATGTTGAAGTAGATATATGCCTGTAGTTTGTTTAGGTTTACTTCAGTGATTGTTGTGTGTAATTTCCACGGTTACTTGATTGGCTGGGCGCAGTGTAGGCGGCGGGTGGCACTGCATTGTTGGCATTACAATGCTGAAATGGGAAATAATTGTTGACTTGTGTTGTCTTACATTGATTATACGTATTTGTTGTTATACGTATTGTAATATTTCCATACATAATTGACCTTGTTGCAGTAACGGGTTCTGAAAGTGATGCCATGTGAAGGTTGCAGTTGAGTCGGCTGGTGCATGCGCGTGTGACTTGTAATGTGTGCGACGTAAGCATGTAGCGGAACCAGTTTCTACTGTGTGCACATGCGCACAAAGGTGGGGGTGCGTCATGTCCGTTCCGGTGGTTTAGCAGAGACCGTCCATTGCAGCCTTTTGAAAGACAAATTTCACGTCAAAATGGAAAAAATGTCACAATTAACAATTTCCTATCCTGTAGTTAGACATAATGATAACACAGATAAGGAATAATCAGCATGAATGTATTTACAATTCCTAGTCATAGAAGTATGTTATGACGTCATCGGCCGATACTGACTTCGTATTGGACACTTTCCAGGGTATGATACAAATCCTGTCCAGTCCACCTTTAACATATTTTAGCTCATTGATTGGAGCTTTGAATCCTTGCTTTGAATAACGACTCTCAAAGTTCGTTGACACAAGCGCCATCACTGACGCGATGTCAATATCATTTTGCATGGGCTGTGCAGTTGGTGCTGTGCAGTTGGTGCTGTGCATTTGGTGCTGTGCAGTTGGTGCTGTGCAGTTGTTGGTGCTGTGCAGTTGTTGGTGCTGTGCAGTTGTTGGTGCTGTGCAGTTGTTGGTGCTGTGCAGTTGTTGGTGCTGTGCAGTTGTTGGTGCTGTGCAGTTGTTGGTGCT
>JAVBJR010001123.1:0-4312 GCA_031546965.1 Dysgonomonas sp. | reverse complement strand
ATGTATGGAAACACAGAATAATTTCCGGTGAATATTTGTTTTTGCTGTAAACATTTCAAAACGTTATTGTTATTTTCGGTTAGTTTTACCTGGCAATCGTGCTTACTTTTTATTTATTACAGATAATAAAAATACAAAAACATCATTGATATGCATTGAATCATGTTACTTTAAATTAGCTTGTTATTACTTTACTTGAAAAATATTATGTTGGTAGGAAGGACCACATGGGGACAGCGAGTCTTTTTCATGCAACAAATACTGAGAAAAAACCTGAATTTTATGAAACTACCTGCTGCATCAAATCACGAAAATTATCGATCTGCTGCAAAATATCTACTAAACCAGCCAACAAAAAAGATTTCTTACACGTACGTGTATATACATTATATCAAAGTAGCTAGTGCATGCGACCGTAAATTTATCAAAGCTACAAGGTTAATGAGAAAACTAATTTATATTTGATGAAACGGCAAATTGTGTGCCTAGAATTCAGCAATTTAATCGACAAATATAATTTAGCTTCCTATGTTCTGTATATGTAAATTGGAATTCCATAATTATTACGATGTATAGACAGAAAAGTTCAGTTGTAGGCGTCTTTAGATCAGATGCATTTACATGAAAGCTACTTTGTCTTGTTAGCACTGCTGAGAAATAGTTGGGTTCACTGCAGAACCAATTGCAGGAAAGTATGCTTTTTGAATTATCTTTTCATTTGTAGCAATTAGTATAGTAACAGTGTAAGAAATGAATATACTGAAGCTTTAGCATTGACAAATGCAAGGTATATATGCGTTGTTATCAGATACTAAATTTGATTTTAATTGTTCAAATGAAACGCGTTTTGCTATTGAGAAAAAAATTAAATAATTACAGAAAATCATATATACAATATCCGCTACAATTTTAGTTATTCCTTGAAAAATAATGTTTAAAAAACAATACAAACTATTGAAAACGATTCAGGCTAAATCAGGGATGTGATATTACGAGGCTTATTTCAAAAGTAAGGGCCGATTGAGTACAAAACAAAAACTAATTAACGGAAAAATATGTCCCGGTTGTTTCAAACATGTACATTACCACTTAATGTTACAGTGTAGTCACCATAATTTTCCAAGCCCCTTGGACACCGTAAAAAATGTTTTGTAAGCCCGCCGCCTGGGAGTTTAACCAGTCCATCACTACTGTTTTCAAATCTTCATTGACGGATTTTTACAACTTGAGGGGCTGCTGGTTTTCACGCTCATCTGCACTCAAGGTCATACAAAGACAAACATCAGCAGGTTGATAACTTGATTGGAAGGTGGCCGAGTTGATGTTACTGTTTATGTGCAATTCGTTTATGGTCATGCCAATTTTGGTCACTACATTTGAAATTTGTAATTCCCAGGCGGCGGAATTTTATTCGGCGGGCTTAAAAAACATGTTTTACGTTGTCCAAGGGGCTTGGAAAATTATGGTGACTACACTGTAACATAAAGTGGTTATGTACATGTTAGAAACAACCGAGACATATTTTTCCGTTGATTAGTTTTTGATTTGTACTCAATCGGCCCTTACTTTTGAAATGAGCCTCGTATTACAATATTCATCTTAATATGACCTAGCTGACATTGTTATTATGATTTCTTACAGTTAAAAATGATGTTTTACCCTGTCAGTTTTTTAATTCAGCATCACTATGCTTTAGGTAATCATTGTATGATGCTTCATCACAATAATGTGCATTTTTAATATTTAAGCAGGGAAAACTGATCTTACTTTGAATTATGTGAAGCACCCTAGCTTTCCAGCTTAAAGGTGAACTGACAGGGTTTTGCAACACCCCATGATATTCAGACTGTAGAAAGAATGATTAAAATTGAAACTATGAGTTAATTTCTTTTGTTTGTAAAAAATTATTAAAAGAGTTTTAACAGATCAAAGTTAGTGTGTTTTTGGGCCCGTGCAGAGAGGCTAGGACGGGCTAGGAGGGGAAAAATTCGAGTATGGAGAGTTTGTTCCAGCATATGAAGTGGGGAAGCCGCCTGTATATAGCCAATAGGCATTTAGCACGTTTTGGTGCAAGTGGCATGCCGTACACACTGTACCGGATGTAAATTTGACAGCAAGAGGATTTTTGTGTGTAAATTTGCGAATTTTTATTAAAAAAACGAATCGGTGGAAAAATTAGAAAAAAATGAACATATGCAAATACGTGTTGTTCATGCATAGGAAATTTTTCAGAGAAATCGGTGCAAGAAATTTACCCCGTCAGTTCACCTTTAATTATTAAAGTATGTCTTCCAAGCAAATTATTAATTGTTTTCAGTTGTGAAAATTGTGATTTTTTAAAATTTACCTATGTTGTGAAAATTGTGAATTTTTTAAAATTTTATAATTATGTTGTGAAATTTGTGAAAAAAATGGTTTTCGATTTTGTGAAAAAATGTGAAAATTTGACTACCCCCGTCACACCCCTGATATTAGCTTCACAATGGCACACCAGCTTATTAATGATGGTACATCATTTAATATTCCCTTGCTCCATCAACTGAATATTCATGAATTACTGGTACAGAAAATGTAAATTGTTGGAATAAATTTAACATCATTTCTTCTGTTTCTTTTTCTCAGCTTCTTCTTCTTTCTCACTTTCAATTTCTCCCACATATTTTTCAATTTCTTCCACTGCCAGCATCTGGAAAAATTACCTTATAAAAACATATTCACAATTTCTACCCAAAGAACTGAACATTTTCAAACTTGCCTTCATGGGTGCATTTCTTCTCATGACTGCAAGCTCAATATTTTTCCCACCCGACTGAACCACTTCCAGAAGAGCTTTAATTGCCAGTTTAATTACAGCTTCGTCAGATGCAACCAAATCTGCAGAGTAATTCTTTTCCAAATACTCCCGCACTGTTTTTGCATTTCTACCAGTAGCATTAGCCTATTTAATATATACTTTAAGTTATTTTATATTTAATGACTACACATCTCATAAAGACGTCACGCAAGATTTGCATCACTATCAGAGGCAACAATCATACCTTCCATTCGTGATAGGTGCCCGACGGGTCAGTTTGATACATGTGTGGTGTGCCATCAAAATCAAACCCTGCAAGCAGGCAAGAAATCCCAAATGGACGTCGTCCATTACTTTGTGTGTATCGCTGAAATGGCAAAAAATTGGATGTGTGAATATAGCAGAGTGTTACAAATTAATCCAAGCCTGCTATGGTCAACAATTGTCTTTTGTCAAAGATATAAACTACAAGTGTTGCTATCCAATCGAGAGGTAATGAAAATAAAAATTCACCTAAAAAATGAAGTCAATGGTATATAATAAAATTAACATAAATGCAAATGAAATTAAGCGTACATTGTGGCCAGAGAATGGTTTGCAAAAATTCAAGATCGCAGGTGAGCATAAACGCAAAGGATGGGAAATTTTTTCGAGTGAATTCACCTGTTTCAGTCCAGCAATGTAGCGAGTAATGTATTCGACAGTCACTGGATCTTCAACAGTCAATTTATGACTCTGACATTCTATTCGAGCCCTATTGATTAAAATTCTAGCATCGGCTGTTAATCCTGCGCAATCAAATAGAAATGTAATTATTGTGATCGAAATAGCCCTACTAAAATAACGCATTACCAGCAAACGCCATGACAACATGATCGTCCAAAAGGCAGATTTTCCTCACAGTCCTCTCTTCTTGCAGCTTGGCCATAGACTTTTTCTCTACACCCAACACAACGATATTGTTTCCGCGCACTCCAACCTACGACAAAGTACCGATAAACTGTACTTAAAGTTTAGAATAAATGCGGGTGATAAATTGCGAGAATCGTGGACCCTGCATGACCGGCACTTTTGAAAACAACAATACCAAGATTTAGTGATCGCTTATAAAGTTCACTTACAGCGGTTGAACCTTTCTTGACAGCTTCCTGAGCATATTCAACTTGAAACAAGTGTCCATCGGGAGAAAATACTGTAATAGCGCGGTCGTAACGTGCGGTTCCCATTCTTCGAAAACAAAGTGGCAAAAATGTGATATGATGCTCTGCAGCAACAGCAATGAGAATCCTTCGGTTTCTTGACTTGCGGCGCTTCTACCCAGCGATATAAAGCCTTGAACACAATGCAGGAGGCAATGACCCAAGGTATTTAGAAGTGTATACATAATGTGCAAGGGGCGTGGCCAGCATGGTCACGCGATGCAGTCCGCCATTTTGTAGGTCATTGTTGCGCATTGCTCATTGCGCATGCCTACCCTGCCATACAAGTGCAGTGAGCTGCAATAATTTCACCGTCCTC
>JAVBJR010000678.1:0-3413 GCA_031546965.1 Dysgonomonas sp. | reverse complement strand
GAAAAGTAACTAATAAATGACGGATCGATAGACTTGTTGTTTGGCGTTCAATATTTACGTTGGCCGCGGTTCCTCGGCGCAAAACAAACGCCAATCTTCACGCAATCAAGACCTCTTATCCCAGTGCCCTTTTGTCAGTTTTGCCAACACATAACACCAACACAAGGGCCCTCACCCATTGGCTCTTATTTATAACCCACCACCCTTTTTATAACGGAATCTTCCATCTTACGGAAACCCGCGACAACATTTTCACGTGTCGCGGATCAAATTAACCGAATGGTTTCTTAATCAATTTGGATCATTACTTATCAAGTTTTTTAATCCATTACTGATGAAGCACGTGATACAGTAAAACCTGTGTATGACGGAAACCAACGGAACAGGAAATATTTTCCATTATAAAAAGGTTTCCGCGATTTTACGGAAATTGGAAATTGTCTCGAAGGGAATAAAAATAAAAAGGATTCCGTTTTAGACAGGTTGTAAACTGTTTTCCGCTTTAGACAGGTTCCGGTTTAGACAGGTTTCATTGTACATTGTAACCTGTCTATGGTGGAATCTCAAGAAACCCGGAAAATTTTTAACCGAACGTAAAGTTTTCTAGCGTAAAGTTTTAAATAAAAACATTTATAAAGCTGTTAATTGTCTAAATTAAAATAAATAATTTTCCACCATAGACAGGTTTCCACTATAGACAGGTTTCCACTCTAGTTTCCACCATAGACAGGTTTCACTGTAACATCTATTAAAGTGATAATTAACCAATGGAGTATTATGATAAGACACAGCGACATTTTTTAAATTTGTTTTATTTTTTTAATTTGTTTTATGCAAAAGAGAACCTTCTAATTTAATTACCCCTCGAATTATAAAGGTGAACTAACATGATTTTGTAAGGTACTTTGATAAAATGTTGCAGCAAAATAAGTGCGGAAATTTAATTAGTAAACAATTATTAGAAATTAAAGTTTAAAGGTTTGTTTAAATGTAAAGAGAACCTCCTAATTTAATTACCCCTTGAACTATAAAGTTATTTTACTTGGTTTTGTAAAGGTACATTGATAAATGTTGCATCAATTAATTAAAAAGTTATTAGAAATAAAAGATTAAAGGTTTGTTATAGATGAAGACAACCTCCTAATTTAATTACCCCCAACTTTAAAGGTGAACTGAATGGGATGCATAACCAGTAAAATCTCTTTTAATTAGTGGAAACATTATTAGCATTTAACGCATTATAAATTATTCCTATTTTTCAACCAAATACGAGGTTATTTAGCAAAAGCCAACCTCCTAACTTAATTACCCCTCGAACTTTAAAGCCGAATTCACTCTGTTTTGTAAAGTACATTGCAAAAATGTTGCCGCAAAACCAATGCGGAAATTTACTTATTTAAAAGTTATTAGAAATTAACGATTAAATGTTTGTTTGATACAAAGACAACCTCCTAAATTAATTACCCCTTTGATTAATTACACCCCTTTAAAGTTAAAGGTGAAGTGAATACCTTAGGCCAAACAGGGCTCTTATAATCATATTTTAACGTACAAAAATTTTAGTATATACTCTACTCAGGATTTAGAAGAGATTAACCGCCCATTAAATCTTGTATTTCCCCTCCCCATTGGATGAAAGTAGACTCGTCCATGGTCTTAATACAGCATAATACGGACGAGTCCAATATTTCACTCAAAGGGAAGGGAAACACATGGTTTAATGGGCGTTTCACCTCTTCTAAACTCTCGATAGAGTATAACCGCACATCGCTGTGCCTTTTTGAATTGAGCAATCAAGGAGTTGGTCAGGGCTAAACTAGGTCCTTTGGTCCTTTGGTCCCTTGGTCCTTTGGTCCCTTGGTCCCCATCAATCAATAGATCAACTCACCGTAAAGTATGTCCTCGAATGACCGGAAAGAAATCCTCCGCGGGTTCTTCTAGCGTGTCGAAGCTCACCGAGAAGAACTCCTGACTTGAAACCTGCAACCAAAAACCCATTTGAAACATTGCTTTTCATATTGGAACGTCCCAGCATAAGCGTGGTTCAATCAATCAAACTAAAACCCCATTTTTCCTTATATTAACCCGCGACAACCCGTGATTAATACGACGGACCTCTTATATTTCATTTACGGTTAAGTTGAGTTAATAACTGTTGGAACAGGGGTCAGGGGTGGTTATTAAGGTTACCTTTTGAGGGCCCTTGAGTGACCTGATGGTCTTCTTGTCCTGGTCATCGAGGCAAGGAACGGACAACTTGTCGCCGAAATGGATCGGCGGCGACACCGGAAGAGGTAGAGGAAGTGGAGGAAGGCTTGGGTGCTGTTGTAATGGTGGGTGGTGGTGGAAGGACAAGTGGCGACCTCTGAAGGTCAAGCCAGGAGGCCCAGTGTCCATCACATCCTTGTCCCTGTCGCGGTCCCGCGGTGACGTGGCCACCGACGCGGCAGCCGAAGCCGAAGCGGTGGCCGCTAAGTCATTGGCCTCGGCTTCCAGACACTCGATGTGAGTCAGGCTCTTGCTCCTGGTGGCCTAAAGTGGGTTGGGATTAAAGAAGAGGGACATTTATTTGGATGGAAGCGGAGGAAATGGCAAAAAGTTAACGGCGCGTGAAGTAGGCCTAATCGCGTCAATGCGTGCGCGAAGAAAAACAGAATGAAACTGTATCAGGACTTTGCAGGGGCTCTAATTTAGGGTACCATATAAATTACGATTTTATAAGGTGAAGAATGATTAGTTACAAAAATACTCGGTAGATGGCGCACTATAAAGAACATTGACGCGCATCAAACTGGAGATTCGCGGTTCGCAATATTGAAATCTGCTCTAAAATCCTCAAATATTTTTAAGTTCCTTTAACAAAGGATAATCATTTTGCACTGAATACATATGTAAGAACTTAATTAAGCCCCGCCCATAAAGGATCTGCTGTTCGCATTTCAATATGCTCGAAAACCACACATTTTAAGCTCCTGCCGCAAGAAATCGGTTTTTGGCAATGTTTAATGTGGCTGTATAAAAATCAATTATGCTCCTCCCACAAAGGATCTGCTGTTCGCATTGCATCAATAAGCTCTAAAAACATTAATTAAGCTCCTCCCAGAAAGTATCTACATGTTGCACTTAATAAATATGCAAGACCTTTAATAAGCTCCACCCACAAATGATCTGATCTGCTTTATGCACTAGTATAAATATCTCTGAAAACCTTAAAAATGCTCCTCCCAGAAAGGATCTGCTGTTCGCATTGCATCAACAAGCTCAAAAAACATTCATTAAGCTCACCCAGAAAGGATCTGCATTTTGCACTGAATAAATAAGCTCTAAAAACACACATTAAGCTCCTCCCACAAAGTATCTGCTTTACGCACTTGCATAAATATTTCTAAAAACCTCAAAAATGCTCCTCCCCA
>JAVBJR010001050.1:0-9236 GCA_031546965.1 Dysgonomonas sp. | reverse complement strand
TTGGACAGGAACGACGTGTCGCGACGTGTGCGTGTATGTCGGGCTTGGAAATGGCGGCAGCCACCACCCACAGTGGGTGGAAAAACGGCTCAGTGCTAGAGCGGCGGGCGGTGATCCCTCCTGGTAATACAGCTCATTGATACTATGCACGAAAAACTCCCTGCGGAGAAAGTTCGAATGTCGGCGACTGAAATCGATTGTGCTCAATATACTCAGCAGGGGTCGCTGCGATCCGCAGTCGTCTGTGACGTCACTCGCAGTTCAGCGATTTTCCAGTATACATACATAGTTTTTTTCATTGATTGTTGTCAATTTCCTCAATAATATCAAGGAGTGATAATATCAATGAGCTGATAGGATGATATTAACTCATAACCCTAAAATGTTCTTTATAAGACTATAACGGTTATTTAATATATTTCCCACCAACAAAATAGCTGTACTATACGAAAGTATGACGTCATCAATGACTACAAACGATCGCAGCGCCCCCGACGGCAAAACAGCTTACCACACTCTACAACTGGAAGCTGATCTTTGATACAAGTGCAGATACGATGCTCGTACTTTGCCCTCAGCTTCTGCCCTAATTACCATATCACAACAATGTACGTATGACATACAGAATGTACCAGTAACCACTGGAAAAACTGCGCCATGGCAAGTGGAGGAGTTCCAAGAGACAACATGGAGATGAGCCGTTTCCAGCACGGTTACCTGGTAGACAACACCCTCCAGTATTGCCCAGAAGACGAAGATGACCACGACCATCGCGGCATGTTCGAGGACGTGGTGTCTCCCGTGCTGGTCAACGACCCTACGTCCAGGGCCTACAGGTGTTCACTGTACCCCAGGCCCCAATCCGGGTTCCGGTGGTACCCCGCGAACGCGAGGTACTCCGGGTACCCGATGGCAGCGGGTACGTCACCAGAGGGCGAGGCCCCCAATGCCGCGGGGGGCATCTACTGCGACGACCACAGGTACAGCTACGGCGAAGCCTGCGCCAACGTCGCCGCCAGTCCGAGCTACCGGATCGGCCATCATACGCCGGAGCCTCGGGAACCGACACCGCGGTCCTCGTGCTCCAGCGAGATTCGCACTCACGGTGAGATGACACGGTGATGTCCTGAACATCTGGGCACGAATCTCCTCGCCGTCACGTATATGGCACTTCATCGAATGCAACCCGTCACTTTCAATTTGCCACATGCAAATGGACACGTGTGTACATTGACTTTTAACACAACTTGACACTCGCAGATCAGCAAACGTCCAGTTGGACACATTCACCTTGTCGTATCAGGGTGTCTACTAAACTTTCATTTCAAAATTCCAGTACATTTCCAGTATCATCAAGGATATTTATAATGCAGTGAAGACTAATGAATTCCACAACTCATGATCCAGCAAAATTCTGTTTCACAAATGGTTGAAGTAGTTTCAACGCCAAACGTAATAGAAACTGTTCAGATTTTTGGAGCTAAGTGGGAACACAAAATTAATAAAAGTGAAAGATAGTTATGTAATGAACCACATTAATTCCTTAAAGGACATATATCATGGTACTTTGTCCAATTTGTAATCATTTTCAAAGCTTATTCTGAAGTTTTACTGTGATATTTGGTATACTTTCCGAAATTATGAGAATTTTCAGAGCAATACTTCACCCGGAAAAAATTCATGAAAATATGTTGAGCGGTGGCACGTTTGGTGGCACACACGTCACTGGCACTACGCCAACCACGCCCTATCGCTGATACGTTTGTGATGTCATGGTCGGCAGTTAGCCAATGGCGTTCCAATTCGTCGTAGTTCTTCAATTCTCGATCACTACGTCAATAATTTTTTAAAAACATTTCAACGAAAGTCATAGTTTTAATTTTCTTTCCTTTTAACCGTTTTAAGGGCATGGGACCTTACAAAACCGTGATACATGTCCTTTAAGAAACCGATGAATAAGTGGAATGAACCATCGAATTTCAAGTCTCATTATTCTTAATTGGTATTTTGTTCCAAGCCAATTAGAAGAGGAACACTGAAATCAAGTTGTGTGTGAAATCGAAAGTGACGAGTTGTTTGTGACGAAGAGATTTGCGCCAACACGACTCCCGCAACTTCCCAAAATCTGTCACGCATCACGTGGTTAAAATTCATCTGCTGAAAGAGTTGAAACAGTAAGTGACAAGATGTCCTCAATGTTTCAGCATTCCCAGAACTGTGCATCTACCTGAAGAACGACTTCGTCGTCAACGTGGACCTCGAGGAGTTCGCGGTGACCGCGGAGATCGTCGGCGCCGTCGCGGCCGAGCCGGAACTCAACCTGGGTCCTTTGGCTGAAGACGTGTTCCAACTGTGGCTGGTGTCCCCTTTACTCGGTCCTCCTCCTCTACCTATTCAAATTTATATATTAGAATTTAACGGAGACCATCTTCCTAAAACCAAGGCTAAAACCCGATCCGTTACGCGTAGAAGTTCAACTGAAGCCGCATCACCGACCGCTTACAGTGAGACAGCAGTGGGTCCAGTTGCTGACCAGGTTCACGGAAGCCTCGTCCAGAGACTCCGAGATGGGTACGACACACCGACGCGAAATCAATTACTTCTCCTTTTAAACCATTTGTCCTATTTCAGATGAACCAACCGTTACGTTGCAGCGTAACGTATTTTACCCCAAGAAGGAGGAACGAAACGTAAGTACGGTGTAATTTTACGTTACATCGGGTCACTAATTGATAATGTCCACCTTGCCGATGATGATAAGATCAGGGACCCTGTCGTACTGGAACTTCTGCAAGCGGAGGCCAGATGCAACGTGTTGGAAGGGAGGTACCCTTGCAGTCTGGCCGACGCGTACACGATGGCCGCGTTGCAGGCCAAGATGGAGTTGGGAAAGTACGACCCTGACGTGCACACGCCGGACTACTTCAGGCAAGTAGTTGAAACCCAATGTCCATGGGACGGTAACCGGAGGAACGCGATACGTTACAGAGCGAAGTTGGACCAGTACCTGCCGTACGTGTACTGCGCGAGACCTTTGCGGTCGGTGCTGAGGATCGGCGGCACCAAATCGGCGCCGGAGCATCACCTGGTGAACAGGTTCCGTGGGATGCCGGACGGTAAAACGGACGTGGAGCTCGCGAGGGACTACTTGGAGTTGTGTTGGAAACACACCTATTACGGGTGAAATGCTCCTTCGTTTTTCTTGCCCGGTCGAAACGACTCAATGTCGCAACAACGAATGCTGGAAACTATGCACTTTCGAAACTAGACACAGTCGAAATGAAATACATTCGAAACTAAGCGGGCGACTCTGTCCAATCTCATTAAGAGCCTCCCACTGCCAATATGGTGGCCAAAGTGAGGCAAAATCTGGAATGTGGTTGGCAGAAAACCAGTTTTCTCATAATGACGTCATTTCGAAAATTGTTTCAGCCAATTAACCTTTTTCAGTAAGCAGCCATTGCCTAAAAAAACAATTAAAAATGGCGTCTTTAGTTGGGATGAATTGGATAAACTGGTTTTCTGCCAACTAGTTTGCAGCTTTATCCCAACTAAGGCCTCCATATTGGAAAAAGGCGGTGCTACTGAAAAAGGTTAATTGACTATTTTCACTAAGCACCTCCCATTGCTAAAATGGAGGCCGAAGAGCGGTAAATTATGCAATCTGATTGGTTGAAAACAAGTTTCCTCACTAAGGACGCCATTTTTTGAGCGTTTTTTTTTTCTCCAGCCAATGACAGAACAATGAGAAGGGTCAATTGACCAATTTCACGTGCCTTGTTGCTATTGGCTGAAATACAAAAGAAAAATGGCGTCCTTGTTGTAGATATCTAGGCAACAGCCAATAGGGCTGCACGATTATCCACATTACAGCCTCCATATTGGCAACGGGACACGCCTACTGAAATCGGTCAATCGTGATCGGTTTGTTTGACTGTAACACTGTTTCGCGCAGGAGTGCTTTTTTCCACGGTCAAGTCGAGAAACCACGCGGCGGTCTCGTGCGGCTCCTCGTGAGTTGGGACACCCCGGTGCTGGTGGCCATCAGCTGCGAAGGGGTGACGGTCATCGACAGCGACACCAGGGTGAGTTCATCCCGTCCCGTACAATGCCTTTGGAGGCGGACATCTAAACCGACGGTCGCGCGTTGAAAGGTGGTGATGATAAGCGTAAGGTACGAAGGCTTCTCCTGGGACGCCACCAACCCTTCTCCCGGCAACAACCCCGACAGGTTGCCGTGCCTCTTCCTTCAGTTCGAGGTCGTGGAAGACGGTCATCGAGTCTCCAAGGTTCTGCAGGTGTTTTCCAAGCAGGTTCCCATGATGGACGCTCTCATCGCCAGTTTCGTGAACGCGCTTCAACGCAGCGCGTGGGACAGAGATGACCCTGATGGCGCCACGCCTCAAGACTGCACTCCTGATGTTGACGGTATACGTTGTTACTTACTAAGAAATCTTTCGAAGCAAGGAAGGGAACAACAATGTTTTATCTCCCTTTTGCGAGGCAGATGCGGATGCTCCGCTGACCACGGGAATTTCCAAAGGTTCGCATTCCGACCGTGGACTGGCCAAAAGACTCAACAGATTGTCTCTCGTCACGTTCAGCGAAGACGGTGAAGTCAAGGAATACTAAGGTAGTATGGAATGGAGACTACTCCCGACTGGCTGTTTCGATGTGTGTAGTCAAATCCTTAGAAGCGCTAGTGCCATCTACTGGCCACCAGGGGAAATGTGTCCAGAACATACTAAGTAATCATCCGTTGCACACCAACCAAGTCATATGATCAAGGAGGTTGGAAGGATTTTTGGGTTGGATGGAGGGAGCGAAAGCGAACGTTTTTGAGGCGCCGGGCACCAAATATGTCGTCTGCTATGTGGTTAGGCTTAATACACGTGCGCATTTTCAGCTGCGTTGAGGTTGGCGTTTCCGCAATTATCGTTAAACTACAATCGTTCAGGTAAGTTTTCGTCGTTAAATTATTGTGAATTGTTAATTTATTTAAAATAAAACATGATGAATCGGGTTTGTGAGCATCGTTGATCATTAAATATATTGAACCAATTTGAACACAAATTATTTGCGATCTTAAAAATATACAGTAATGTGTTTGGAGAATATCAAGAGTGAGAATATTTCGCTTATTCTAGTGTTAAAATAATGTAATCGTAGAATAGTTCTCTCAAAACACCTAGAAAACGTTAAGTTGATTAGGCCTAACAGACCTTGCAGACAATTTTTCCGGTGCCCGCTACCACTCGACCGAGCACACTTTCTTAACATGGGGGGTATAGGGAGTGCTCCCTCCATCCAACCCAAAAATCCTTAAAACCTCCTTGGCGTGAGCAGCAACGTCGCAGCTACGGTGGCGTCCTCCGACGTCGGGAACGGGAAACTATGATACCTGCTACTCATTTGCAGATGTCGCGGTTGGCGGCGATG
Organism: Dysgonomonas sp.; assembly: GCA_031546965.1. Lineage (GTDB taxonomy): Bacteria > Bacteroidota > Bacteroidia > Bacteroidales > Dysgonomonadaceae > Dysgonomonas_A. Next base: position 3,797 of record JAVBJR010001050.1, on the reverse strand, counting down.
TAGAACAGCTTGCATGTGTCAATCTTGCGTGTTTTCTCGGCGCTCGGCGCTCGGCGCAAGATGGCGGCTATTGCGATGTTGTAGTCGTCTCGGCTCGAATTTCGAAGCGTTTTTGAGCTCTTTGGCAAGTTACTTCGGTTTTTGTTGTTACTAACGCAATTGCAAACGTTTTTACTTGCGATTCTTTAGCATTTCCAGGCAGCCGGTGATGTGCGGATTCGGTGCAGGTGGTCGAGTCCTTGATGTGGCGATAGGCCTATTTGTCGACCTCCGTTGTTGGGGTCGTCTGCTGCAGATGGTGCAGTGGGCAATAGTTGGCGTTGCTGACCGAGGGCGGTGTAATAACTGTGATGGTGAGTTCACCAAAAAGGTAAAACATCGGCTAGGACGTCGGATCAAGTCCGAGTCACCACTTTAGCGGCATCGGCATTGGTTTGTAGGTCGCCGCTATATTTTGTTGTGTATCCGATTTTAAAGAAGCATTGACTCCGGTTATACACGCGAACTAATTAACTGTTTATTTCTACTGGTTTAGGAGTACATGTGGTACGATGTAGCTCGGATGAGCATCGAGTTCTTTCTGCTTTGTTCAGCAAGAACAAGGGAAAGATTTTGTTAGGAGGTGGTCCTTGACATTGGTGAGGACCAATTGGGAGTTAAAAAACAAGGTCATTCATTAATGCCTTTTTTGGGATGCGAAGGGCCCCAAGTACGTACACAAATACATGTGGATATTTCCTCTGAATACAAACAAAGTAAGTAAGTTTTAATAAATTACACATCGAAAAACGTATATCGCAGGAGTGATATCCGCTACACGTTACTTGTAAATTTCAGTGTTGTAGTTAAATTGTTCTATTTTTGCGGGGCTCACAAACTGGATGATTTTTTTTATGAAGTATGTGAGCCCCGCAAAAATAGTACAATTTAAGTACAACGCTCAAATTTACTAGTAACGTAAGACTGTATTCTGCAACTCGAACGATGCAACGATTTTTAGTATTCCTTTTTTAGTTTTCCTGAAAACAATGACAAATGTGTGTACACTGCCAGGGCGCATCTGCTAGCGGCGTTTTGCCACCAGGTGGCCAGGCGGGGCCGAATGGTCAACCTTAAAGGACATGTATCGCGGTTTTGTAAGGTCCCATGCCCTTAAAACGTTTGAAAGAAAAGACAAAATTAAAACTGTCTTTCGTTTGGAATGTTTTTAAAAAATTATTGACGAAGTGATCGAGAATTGAAGAACTGCGACGAATTGGACCGCCATTGGCTAACTGCCGACCATGACGTCAAAACGTATCAGCGATATGGCGTGGTTGGTGTAGTGCCAGTGACGTATGTGCCACCAAAATGTGCCACCGCTCAACATATTTTCGTGAATTCTTTCCGGGTGAAGTATTGCTCTGAAAATTCTCATAATTTCGGAAAGTATACCAAATATAACAGTAAAACTTTAGAATAAGCTTTGGAAATGATTATATATAGTACAAAGTGCCACGATATATGTCCTTTAAATGAAATTTTCGATAACTGAACATTTCACTTCGACTTTCAGTTGTCGAGGTTCGACTGTATTATCCTATAAAAATGTGCATTTCGGTAGAAAAACGAAGCTTATGTGGACTTCAACGTTAAATCCCCCTTACGTCGCCGAAAATAACACACCTATCCTACCTCAACCGCCATTGTTGTACGTACAGTGGTGCCCTCTATATTTACTGAAAGTAACGATTACCCATATCAAGGACACAGTATGTTCTGGTCTTCCTTACATATAGCAATCACATAATTGTTATGGAAATGACAAGTCTGAAATCAAAGTGAGACATTCATAAATAACACTGTAGAAAAAGGGGTAAAAAAATAAATTTTAATATCGATTTTTCAATGACGTCAAACTTGCAAAAACGTTAACAGTTTGGATATTACGGCTGAAAATATCACTGATTGCACTCAAGGCCACAATTAAGTGGCAAAAATCGTTTTACCAGATCAAAAAGTTATCGATCGATCTTTACTGGCCCTTTGCAACGATGTAGCAAGGATGGTAAATACAAAATCCCCACAATACAGGTCGGAACACAAATACCCCACTTGGAACACCATAAACCCTGCTCGAAACCCCGCTCAAACAGTCAGAAACCCCACATTGACGGGTACAAAGGGGAAAACACTGCAAACACTGCAGGAACGAAAATGGAACCGAAACCCTGCTCATAATACCAAAAACCCCGCTCGAAACCACTATAAACCCCAGAGAGATGTGCTGGGCGAAGCACAACATATGGACCACGTGTACGAACGCTCGAACCACGGTAAACACTCCATCTAGACGCTTGTGTCTCCACCGGCACCACAAATGGCCACGCGTTGCTCTGATCCTGTCCCCACAACCAAAACATCCACACAAATGTGAAACGGCCAAGTGTCGGCCGCAGTACCACACAAACACGTCCTTCTCCTCCTTGCCCCAGCAACCAGAAGGCTGCTTCCCGCCCCCGTGTCCCACCTCCTTGGCCTCAACCCCCACAGCGCTACCTTGCGCAGTCCCCCACATGCAGTGACTGGGACGCTTGTCCTTACGGCAACATCGACCAAAGTAACTTTTTAATAATATTTTAGAATTCTGAATTGTTCTAACAATTTGAGCCATTGCATATAAACAGTTTCCTTCTGTTGCATGTCGTGAATTAAATCTTCCAAATAGCTGGGAACGTCCATATATTATATCATGCTTTTAAGAGGGGGGAGTTCACGTTTGTGTGATGAAGAGTGACAATGAAGGGAGGGGGTAGGAATCGATCTGTGACATCACACACTTACCCAAAATTTTGGGAATTTGGGAAGTATACTAAGAAGAGAATTAGGTTGGAGCGCTTTTAGATGCAATAGATTTTTCAAACTAAATAGCAGAATTCTGGCAACACTTCAAAAATGGTGGATACTTTTGTTTGTAATTAAAGGGACACTGCATGGGGAAAAAGTTTTTTTAGAAAATTGTAGGCACGAAAATAATCATTTGTGCTATTTCAGAATAGTAATAATCCATTCCGTATCAGAGGAAATAAATGAAAAGTGTAGAACATGGAGGCTGACATATTGGTTTTTCGCCTTAATCGAACCTCCCGATTGGTTGGTTATATTTTTTTGACGCGGCCGTCACCAATCACAGAAGCCCAGAAATAACGGAGGGGCAATCGTCGTTAAAGCCTGATTCACAAGCTTGCTTCATGCTGCAACGCCATGTACGTGCGTCTTGGATGCACATCACCGACGTTCAAAGTGACGCACGTCACTATCATTCTCATGTCGTACGTCACAAACATGCATCACATACTTGCAGCAAGATGGGGGATGACTTCATCAGAATAAATCGACAGAGGGCGTTAAGAAGGAAAATGACCATGCTTAATTGTGATGCTGGTTGATTTTGTAAAACAAGATCGAAGCTACTATGTTCGTCTATTTTTGCAGTTCTAAGCGAAAATATGTGGGCGAATTTTTTGGCAGTATGGTACGCTATACTGGTTATACACAATGTGGTGCAAATGTTAATTTATAATTAAAGAATTACAACATGAACTTGTTAACAGCATTACCATTATTGATTAGCCTCAGATATGCTCAACTTTTATAGTATATGTTGATAATTAAATTCCCCAATAAAAGTTTTAAAAGTGTTGTAACATGAAAATCAGTGTGAAATTCTCAAACTGGCATGTTACAAGAAGATCCTCAATATTACTTTGATACATTCTGGTTCACACCAGTATCATACATATAATGAATTCTTAAGC
>JAVBJR010000769.1:0-2763 GCA_031546965.1 Dysgonomonas sp. | reverse complement strand
AAGTTCTGATATGAAATTGTGAATATTTGCCAAACGAGCTGCAGTTACAATTTCATCAAATGGAATGTCCCTTGTGTTATCTCCATACGCTATGTTTTCTTCTATACTACGGTCAAACAGGACAGGCTCTTGAGAAACAATAGCAATACTAGCACGCAAATCTCTTGCATTCAATTTCTTAACGTCTTGCCCTACAACTTTCTGGGAAAATCAAACAATTTCACCAAAAAACATTACAAGCACGTATGGAATTGATGATTTGTGCAATATGCTCGAGCATCCATCCTCAAGTGGCGCAATTTGATATCCCAAGTTGGCAATCAACAACAATCAATTAAGTAAATGCTATGGACAGTTAGTTATTCCTGTATAATTCATGCGATAAATACTATAAATTTTACATTACAAATCAAATTTGGCATCACTATATGGAGAGGGCACAACTGCACGCAAATCATGGATTATGAAAATAACACTCATGCTACGAACCACCAGACCACTCTGTGGGTCGTAAAACCTTAGTAGCAGCTGTAGTACTGTACTTTTGCCACATCCACTGCTACCAACAAGTCCAACTGTGTTCTGTACTGGAACTCTAAGACTAATACCATCTAGAACAGGCACTTCTTTTCGAGATGGATAATAAAAGCTCACATCTTTCAATTCTGCTGCAACACTGTTATCATTCAACTAAAAAACATAAATTTAGTAACTAATTAGAATTACTATAGCAGAGTAATCGAAGTATATTACACATACCGGTTGAACTTTATGATCAAAATCACCAAAATCTATGACAGGTTTTCTATCAATCAGCCGAAAAATACGTTGCAATGCGATGAAAGATTTGTCTATTACAGGAAGTGTGGTACACATATGTTTGATTTGATCGTCTAATGCAAATAACAGCCTTACAATTCTGCAATGATACATGGAAAATTTCATTTTATATACATATAATTGGGGAGGAGGAGGAATCATTAGTGTAGGAAGGCATCGCCTGGAAGAAAGTGAGTCCATGGTCCAATAACTTTTGTCTTTTCAATGTTATACAGGGAAAAAGCCCATAATTTGAAAAAAATTATATGAAATGGCAGGAGATAGCTTTGTAAAAACTCCAAGAGCAAGTAAGAAGGGTCTCTGGAAAACGCAGGGTATACCCAAAATGGGATATACCCCAATAGGGTAACCCAAAAATTAAAAATAATGCAGGAAATGATGATATACCTCTTAAAATATACGTCACGAGACCTATTTCTTTTTTCCACTTTGAATCAATCGAAACAGTAGTTTTCACCAAGTTCGCCCGTTATATAGTACAGAGTGGATGAACGTAAAGAGTCTGCCACGATCGTATAAACCTGTTGATTGATGTTAGTTGCGCCAATAGCGCCATCCATCGGTCATGGATTGAACCTCACCCAATCAAACTAGTTCCTCCTCCTCAGAAAATAGCCGTCTTAAACTCGTCCAAAAAAAATGCATAGAGATAATATTAATTTAAAATATGCAGACGTATGGAAGGGAGACCTTTGTTGTGGTATATAAGGACATAATGCAATCCTGGATTACTTTGAGTGCTCGTTCATTGCAAATTATCACATCTGGTAAATTTTATAATAAGTAAATTATTTCAAAAACCGTTATTATGACCTACGTCTAATTTTGGGAACATACTATTGTTATATATATCTTTCGCGTTATGTATTGAAATTAATATAAATCTAAACAATTCTAAGCCAAATCAAATGTGAAACCAACACATAATCAAGAAACATTGTTTATAATTTTCCAAAGTAATCTGGTGTACTGTAATGCTAAATAACGTTGAAGCTACTGCAATGCATGTTGTTTTACAAAAAAAGTATTTCAAAATTCCCAAAACTAACGTTGCAAACATACTTTGTAACATAAATGTCGACCCATTTTCGAACATTGCTTACAATATGAAAACATTATTAATAACAAAATCCCCATACTGCTAGCTGTTACAGCATATCCTCCTGCAATGCAGTATATTTTTTTGGATGTATATTTCTTAAACTAAATGAATAACAGCAGATATCCCAGCAGCAGCAAAACACTAATTTCAGTGACGTCACAAAAAGCGCTTCTACAAATAGCCACTGAGACTAGGTGGGGCACTACAGGCGCAACTAACATCAATCCAGTCATGTGATCTGTTGCACACTCTCTATGTTCATCCGCACTTGGTATTAGGGAAAAATCCGTACGGGACGACGTAACAGACGTATGACGTCATCTGGCAGGCTTCACCTGCAATCTTCTCACACTTAAGCGGACGTCGAATGACGTCATACGTCTCTTACGTCGTCCGGTACGGATGTTTCCCTAACTTCCTAACACCTATGAGCTATACAGCTTGCTCGTGTATAAGACCCGTTAGCAACGAGAACAAACAAACAAACAAATAAATAAACAAACAAACAAACAGGGCGGCGGGTGGCAGAGTGGTTAGAGCACCCGCCTTGTAAATCTGTGGGCCCGGGTACGATCCTGGGTCTAGCATGTGCAAAGGAGATTTCTGGTTATCCTGCCAGCTTGCGATGGGTTTTCTCTGGGTTCTCCGGTTTCCCCCATCTTCTAATTAACTAAAATACCTTAAAGGGACAGTCCACTCTAAAATGAAAAAAACATATGTTGTGCACAACGAAAAACTATACATCTTTGCAATTGGATGTGTTAAGAAATTTGCGATAGTTAACGAGAAATTAAATGAAAACCGCGTGATTTCGGCGTTGC
>JAVBJR010000758.1:0-3001 GCA_031546965.1 Dysgonomonas sp. | reverse complement strand
AGAGGTCCCAAATTTCGTCCCGAATATGAATTATGTTGTAATTCCCATTCTGGGTGATAGAAACATTCATGTTTTCTAGGATTTTTTTAATGGTAAATTCAAAAGCTATACCTATACATACTCTGTTTTTTGTCTTGCATGCAGACCATGAGGAATGTTTATTTTTCTGCTGCATTTCTTTCCGATTTCCTGGAAAAATCCGAAAATACCAGTCTGTGGTATTCAGGGAGTGATACAATAAGTATATATGGGTTTTGTTTGGTGGTGGAAAATAAATAGTTGAGGGGGAGATATGTTTTTTTTTTTTTTTTTTTTCTGGGGAATAAATAGGTTTGTGTGAACATGGAAACGTGTGCGAAAAACGTTGATGGCTGTAATTCCTCAGGCAATGATCATGTAGATTTGGCGAGTACAAGGTGCGAACAAGTGACTGTGTTTGACTTTTATCAGGGAACCAAGTCACACTTGTTCTATCCTCATCTACACCGTGTCACATGTACCCACTGTTACATCTATCTATTCATGTCCTATAGAGTATGTCTACACAAAAATAATCCCACCCATGTCTTTACAATTTTAATGTTTGGATTCACCTTACAAATTGCTAACAGTATTTTATATTTTAATGGAGAATACATAGATTTGTCTACAAATTGACAAATTTATGTGTAAAGTTTTTCTTTAAATTAGTCTGCCAAAAACAAAGCAATTAATACACATATTTTTGCTTAAAGTATGATATGGTCTAGTGAACATATTTTACGATTGTATATATAGAAACTTAATGTTTTTATTGTAAGCAAGTCTTCAATAATTCAAAATGACCGTATAAAGATAAATTGCGTATTAAGACTAATTAGAACTTATATTGTGCTGCCCTCTAAGATTTGAATCTTAAGTTTTATAACTTTAAAAATCTGCAGATATAAAGTAGAACTCAACAAACTGAATACAACAAAAAATGTACATAATTTTTCAAAAGTTATTTTTTTAATACAAAATAAACATGCTTCTTTCAAATTAAGAATTTTTACAGTCAACTTCCATACATTCAATTTTCCATGATAAGACAAAAGTGCACAATTTTCTTTTTGGTTTATCAACTGAAGTGACTATCAAATAGTAGAACCAAAGAAAACCAGTCAACTTTTTTCAGTGATTCTCATAAGAAACATGGGAACAATATCACTTTAATTGTTATCTTTTATAATCAAAATTTTCTAATGATGTAACCTTTATACTTTATAGCCAATGCTAGGTGGTTATTGATACATTTAATTGCATGGTACCGGTGTTGAAAGTTTTATTTGTTCGTAATATAGGTATACAGTTGCAAGTACTCTTTAAGGAGAAATCTCCCACGTTAAGAAAGCGCCCTCTATCGATACCTGAGTGCCCTATTTGAGCATTGTATAGACAAGATATTATAAAGGTACATACTTACACATACATACATGATGTATAACAGAATTGGTGAATGTGGTTGGGCAACAACACAACAAGGAAAAACCCGACTCTCATATCCGCAATTGACACACCTCTTTTACTTTCTTATACCTGTACACAGTGTATATGTGTACACCTTCTCCCCATGCATTCCTTTCCTTTACCTTTGCTCGCTTCCTTTTTCTTCCCATGCATGCCTTGAAGGAAGGTTTTCTGCTCGCCATATACTATATACAAGCAGGTATATATATACACACATACATACACATATACAGGCACTTTGGAATAAATAGCCCCCTTTTGGCTTTCCATAGCAGCAGCATGTGTGAAACGAAACGATAATATCGAGCGATCGTTCACCCGATAAAAACACCCATACAGTAACAGACTAAACCCCAGGGCTATTAAAGTGTTGCAAATTGAATTCCTCTCACCCTGCATACCCTCAATCCTACTCTCAAACAACCCCCCCCCCTCAACTCACTGTGCCCCCATACATTTACACACTATGTATGTGAACACACAAGGCGTCTATGTAATCCGCTCAATGTCATTACACACTGTTATATTTGGAATGTGCCCCATGCAATTTTCCCTATTTTCCACCTGTACTGTTACACCCATTCTGCAAGAAAAGCCTTTCAAAGCAAAGGTGGCACAGAGGTGCAAGGTGGATATAGGGTTTCTCCACTCACACATGTATACACACCTCAGTTTTTGTGGAAGTGTGGTATACAACAACAATACATATAAAACGTGGTTTTCATGTCAATATGACGTTGGTACATGATGCATTAAGTTGTCAAGCATACAACAGAGTATAAAATAGTACTGTCTAACATTATAATCTTAATGTGATAAATACATATATACTTTATTCTATAACATGGAACAATGCTTTGATGAATAATTAAAACTGTTTAATTATTATTTAAGATATGACATTCAAATAAGACAAAACCATTTTTAGATGTACAGTGTAATTAACCTAATTTGATCAGGGATTACTTTTGATCAATCTTATGTTAATTGACATCTAAATCCTAATGGTGTCATGCTTAATTATATTAGTTATAGAGTAGAATTTAATATAAATCGCATTAATAATGTAAATGATGGTTCACTTTACAGTTGAACACATGTCAAGCTATAGCCAAAAACCAGTGTTTTAAGTGTACTAATGAGAGGGGGTGTACAAGGTAAGTTAACTAATCAATTTAGAATCTTCAACTTGTAGTTTGTTTCTCCTAACTGTAATATCTCGCCACTTAACTGTGGAATCGGCCATTACAAGAGAAACTAAATGAGACGACAAGCTTGTTTCGGCCTTATGGCCTCATCAGGTGTCATGAACTTTTAAACGCAATGAGTTAATATTTCAGAATTATTATGGAATTGAACTCGCTACCTCCATTACTGGAGGTAAGCGCTCCAGCCCACTGAGCTACAAACTCATTGGTACCACCCATAGCCAGATAAGCTTAGTTAAACGTACTAATGAGGGGGGTGTACAAGGTAAGTTAACTAATCAAGAACAAATAAAATTAAGACGGCG
>JAVBJR010001182.1:0-2935 GCA_031546965.1 Dysgonomonas sp. | reverse complement strand
AATAACTAAATATTTACACTTACTAATTGCTGGGTCTGCGGTGGTTACCGGCAGACCTTCTAAAATTGGTTGAAACTGCGGGGAACACCGACAGTTTTCCTTCCTTTCGTTTATAGCTGTGGGGAATACCGTCAGCTATGTATATCTCTTCTGGTCACTCTCTATCTTTCTTCCTCCGTGCTTTACTGGTATTTATATGATTTTGATGGTGAAATAACCACCAATTGGAGTTCCACCAAGTTTCCCTCTAAAACTGACTTCAGCCAATAAGGGCCAGTTGACCTGGCTTGACCTGTCCATTTTACTCCCACGCCACAACACATTCCAAAGACACTTTATGGGGGAACGCCCATTTTCTTAAGCTTAATGAAGTGTGACAACACAAGTTTAACCATAGACGTGTATTTTAACTGGACCGCCAACTCAAGATGGCGGCTATGGGAAAGGGGAGAAAATGCTGTATTAGGGCGATATGACTCATCTGTTGACCGCACCTGCACAATAATGTAAGTTATCACATTTACATTTTAAAATCATGAATAATTTACATTTTAAAATCATGAATCATTTTAATTTTAATATGAAAATCGTTTAGATTTTAAAATGAAAATCGTTTTGATTTTAAAAGGAAAATCAATCGTTTAGATTTTTAAATAAAAATGATTTTTATTTATAAATTAAAACTGCTGTTTAAACAATTAAATCGGTTTTGATTTAAAAAATAAAACGGTTTTGATTTAAAAAATAAAACGGAGATTATTGAAAAATTAAAATGGTCTTGATTTAAAACTTAAAACGTCTTCGATTTAACAATTAAAATGGTTTTTGTTTCAGACAAATGCCAATTTCTGCATCATAACCTTATTTACACTTGTTTAAATTTTGAAATGCGAGCAAAACGCTATACAGAATAGTTGGACGGAAGTGAGGTGTGCAACAGATGAGTCACATCCTGCGTTTTGAGCCTCTCTCCACAATTCGAGGGAGTTGGCAGTCCAGTCAGCGAAGCGTTATATATGTCTATGGTTTAACTGCAAAACTTGAGATGTTTACGACTTAAAACATATGCTACTTCGATCATTCACTCTAAGTATACATGTTTCCGAAACCAATACAGTGGTTGTAAAAGAGAGAGAATATTTCCTACCCATTTATTACATTCGTAATTGCATTTGAGGGTCTATCTTCCATGGTTAAAAGTTACATATTGAATGACCTTGAAGGCAAGGTCAAATGTCAAATTTGTTGTCACCATTGAATTCCTTATCCTAAGCTTTCTTATACTGTCCCAAAACCATATTTCACTAACACGCATATTTTACGGTTAGGTACAATGATACAACCTGTATAATGGTGTGAATTGCCTATTATATGCCAACATCTTTATTTATTATAAAAAAATTTGCCCTAACCTCAATGCGTGCTAAATTAACACACCATACAATTAATTTCACGGTTTTCATCCAATGAAAATTCCAGATTAATATAACAATATATTATGTCGTTTTCTCAGGTAAATGAAAACCTCTTAAAGTAAAACTTGTCTTGACCATCCTTACATTCTGACCACCTGACAAAGTCACAATAAAGTCCCATAGGATTTACATAGTGGTGACCCTCTTTAATCTGACCACCTGCGTACTACCATGAATGTTTAAAAGATTTCATACGTAGTACGCTGCCGTACCTTTATAATGTGTTTAAAACTGAAAAGTTGACTACGATAAGAAATGGGAAAGTAAAAATGCTCCCTTGACAATTTCCTGTCCAGTAATTTGACACAGTGATGATATATAAGAAAGATATGGAATAAGTCCGAGACAAGAATTTCTTCACAATTTCAGGTCATAGCGATATTTTCTGACGTCATCGGCTGATAATGACTTCCAATTGGCTGCCAAACGTTCTCAGATTGGTGCTTATTAACCCAGCTTTGTAGTATTGCATACTAGTAGTACAGTACCCTATATTCATTTTCTATATATGCATGTTCAAATATTTTGACCACCTGTAAAAATTGACCGGATTCTTTTAGAACCGCGAGTGGTCCATACACAAGAATCACTATATATTCGATTTAACTTTACATTGTTGAAATCAGGGTAAAAACTCCGTTTGTTGACTTCTTTGTCGTGCGTGTGTCACTCATCAAGTGACCTTAGCCGTGCTTCACCAAATACATTTTTATATGTGATATTCTGACTAATAGACTAATGCTCTGCAACATCCAATTTAAACTAGGGTTCTTACATGCACGGTTGCAGGGATAGAAATTAAATGACCCTGAAAATGACACTCAGGGTCATTCACTGCATGCCTATGCAGTCGGCCTAACTGTTGTGATTGTTTTTGCATATGGTAATACCGCGTATCTGCTACCACCCTGGCAAAAAAGTACCTCAGTTTAAAAAAAAAAATAACTGCAGTTTTGTGCCATAAAATGTTGGATTGTCACCATTTTATGGCACAAAACAGCAGTTATTTTTTAAAAACTGAGGTATTTTTTTGTTAGGGCATTGTTTAGTTATTCCGCAATTGGCAACACTTTCGGACCACGCTGTATATGTGTTCCCTAAAAGCAGGAAATGTCACACGACTGCAGAATATTGACAACTGGAAACATTGTATACAGTTGGAAATCTGTTAATTTCTGAATTACCCTGTATAAACAATAATCTGACTATGGAAATTATCCTATTATAAGACTTAATATTATGGATAGGAAAACAACAGGACAGTCTGTAGGAGCTATACAATTATACACTGTATAACTGTTATTAAACAGCGTACCCAAGCTCATTGATGGCATCTAGAACAGCACCAAGTAGTTGTGGTTTAGCAAAAGAGGCCCTCAATTGATCATCACCATCCAAGACACAGTCCACACATTTACCAGTGTTTCTCAGTAATTGTGCTGAAATATTAAAAATAATGT
>JAVBJR010000210.1:0-5692 GCA_031546965.1 Dysgonomonas sp. | reverse complement strand
TCCGTGCCATAATGTTGCGAATGCGAAATCGCTATCTCTTCAATGTTATTTACTAATCTCGAAGTTAACATTTCGGCTACAAGGGGGCGCACAAGCCCTATGGGGAATCGAAACGGAGTTAACGTACCTACCTCCGTATAGCGCTGCAACCCCCCGGCAAAAAAATGGAACTTTCGCATCACGTAGTTTTCATCGCAATTTTAATATTAATTACTCGTTAACTATCCCGCGAATTCGTTACCATTCTAAATTGCAATCTCAATAGATTTGCGTCGGAGATTAACAATGTTTTAATGGTTTTAATGAGAAATATGATGTCAGTGAACTGCTATTACATAACTAATATAAAGTGGAGTGCCCAATGGCTGAACGGGGCGTTTCCCGCGTTAACCAATGCTAAGCGGGCGAATAAGTTGCATTCCCCTCGCGTTTCTAAAATTCCTGCATGGGTGGAAATGAAATATTTGAGGGGAAAATTAGATTGGCATTCGTACGAAAACTTCTGAAATGCATCGTCGTAAATTTTACCCAATAGTTTTTATCTTTTACATTAAGCAACAATTAGTTTCGCTCGTTTGTCACCGTTTTTTTTTATTATTATTAAAGTTGCATGAAAAAGTTTAACTTTCCCTCTTTTGGTTCAGGAATTCCGGGTAAAAGCCGCCCTCGTATAAGAGCCTCGGGCCAAATCAGACATTTAAAAAATATTCTGACAGAATAACCCCCTTATAATAATTATTACACATAAAAAATAAATAAAAAATCACACTCCACTGTTCCCCCTTTTTTTAATTATGTAATATTTTCCCCCTAGAGTCCATGTTTGGGGTATAATTGAATTAAGTTCCACTTTGGTGGGTTCAAGGGAAAGGTCATATAATATTAACCGTGACCTTAAAAAAAGCACGAAATCTCGACCAAAATATGATTTTCAAATGTTAATTATTTATTATAGTGAATTGAAATATTGTAAAGTAATTAGATGACTTGAATATTGGTTAAATAATTGGGGGATTTCAATGGAGACGTCGAGGCGGGCGCCATCTGGCGATAAAATATTTATTGACTGGTTGGTTGGCTCACTTCTCACAGTGCAAACAATTTAATATGTTGACAAGAGGCAAGAGGCTTGGGCAGAGTATGCAAACAAATATATAAATATAATCTGCCAAATCGCCGTTGTAAAACGTGTTAAACAAGACAAATACATACACAGGGTGTCTACCACATTTAAAATATAATGTAATTCAACGATTTTTCCAGGATTTCCATGACTATTTTATGCAAAATCCCAAGTCTTAATCGGTGGAATCTCAAGGGACCAGAAAAACTTTCCACCACAGACAGGTTTTCCAACATAGACAGCGGTTTAAATAAGTTACAAACAGTGCGAAAAAATTCAAATTTTCAACTATAGACACATGGTTTCCACCATAGACAGGTTTTACTGTACACTATTGTAATTTAGTGCAGATATTATTGTGAAAACATTGAGAATTTTAAATATAAATCATTTGTCGATTGTTTTCCATGACCAATTTCAAATTCCATGACTTTTCCAGGAAATCCAGGAATTCCATGACAGCATACACCCTGATATACAGTATTAGTAAAACCTGTCTATGGTGGAATCCCGAGAGACTAAAATTTCTCACCATAGACATGTTTTCGAACATACTGTACAGCCGGTCTCCAATTTAGTTGATAAAAAATGGACCGCCTTCTTTAGAACGTGCTTTTTGGAATAAACGCTGATTGGACCGATTGGTTTGTGTGGGTGTGGGTTGTGTGTGGCAGCGTCGGTGGCGAACCAATCAGTGTTTATTCCAAAAAGCACGTTCTAAAGAAGGCGGTCCATTTTTTATCAACTAAATTGGAGACTGGCTGTATATATTTTTATTTTAAAAACGTAAATTCATGCTATCAATTGTCCCATAAAACAAAAGTTTCCACTATAGACAGGTATCCACTATAGACAATTGACACCATACATAGGTTTCACAGTATACATAATAAAAATTCCCTAAACATTTCTGATTTGCGGGATAATCATGTAATTCAGATAATTTTATGTTCCACTTGGAAATCTCTGCACGTTAAATGAAAGAATGAATGAATTAATGAACGAACGAATGAATGAATGACAAAACTAATTAGTATAAAATTAAGTGTAATATTTCAAAATGGTTAATTTAATATGAATTTTGAACCGTCAATCTTTGTTCCAACTAATTGCCCGCAATTTAAATAACGTTGAAAAATCTATGCGGAAACGCCACATGTCACCGATCATTAGTTTCTTCATTAGTGAACTGGAAAACCGGGGAAAATGAGAGATTGATCCGCACTACTTTGCAAACAAAGTGCCCTTTGATAAGGGCACAATGGCGATTGGGCAAACAAGCAACGCACCGCAAAATGTGCGTTTCACGTGCGTATCGTCATCGGCGTTTATCAAAGAACCCCATTGAGAGTGGCGACCCCTGGCGGCCAAATACGGCCATTCGCTCTTGTGTGGTCCACAAGCTTCTGAGGAAGGTTCCTGGAGAAATCCGCTTATTTTTCTCTCGGTCAATTATAATGGTGTAACTCCCACAACAAATGACCGAGAGATAACCAATTAACTTAACCTAACCAAAACTAGTTAGAAATACGTTTTGACAACCTGTGGTTCTTTTATGTTCCCTGATGTTTTTCGAAAAAAACCGTTATTTAAAGGAGAACTGACACGGTTTTTGAACATACCTTGAAAAGTTAATAGTTTATTGAAATTATGCCAAAAAAACGATTGGCGAGAACGATAGTTTTGTAAACATTAGTCAAAAATAGTTACGACAGGTTAGAGATGCGACGCCATGGTGTCACAGAAGTGCGATGTCACGGAGCTGGCGTCATGATGTCCTGTGGCAAAATGGCGCTAGCCAATGAGACGGATCGTCGTCGATCGAAATCGAACGTTTTCGAATTTTTGCCAATTGCAGAGTTTTCGATCCGTGACGTACATTGTGACTTGACGACCGAAATGGACCTTTACTCTAGTCGTCGTAACAATTAAATGGTGCAATAAACAAATCTGAAAATCGCACCGAAGTTTCAGAATACGCGTCTGACGAGTTGGATAAACCATCTACCAAATCGGTGAGGTCGAATATTTCCGTGTCAGTTCTCCTTTAAGAGAGCAAACGCGATTGTTTTCAAACTCACTGGAACACTCGTACCACATGGGAAATATAACGGTTCAAAGTGAAAAGGTCACCGCCAAAAAGGTAGTTGCACAAAAGGTCGTCTCGCAAAAAATGACCTAATCTAACCTAATCTAATTAATTTAACTGAATCTAAACAAATCTAACCTAATTAACCTAACCTAATTAAGCTACCTAACCTAAACAAATAACCTAACCTAATTAAGCTAACCTAACCTAAACAAACCTAACCTAATTTACCTAACCTAATCTAATTAAGCTAACCTAACCTAAACAAACCTAACCTAATTTACCTAACCTAATCTAATTAAGCTACCTAACCAAAACAAATCTAATTAAGCTACCTAACCAAAACAAATCTAATCTAATTAAGCTAACTTAACCTAATTTACCTAACCTAATCTAATTAAGCTACCTAACCTAAACAAATCTAATCTAACCTAATTTAGCTAACCTAACCTAAACAAATCTAATCTAACCTAATTTAAATAACCTAACCTAATTAAGCTACCTAACCTAAACAAATCTAACCTAATTAAGCTATCTAACCTAAACAAATCTAACCTAACCTAATTAAAGGAGAACTGAACTGGTTTTTGACATGCCAATTTTCTTCAATAAACATGAAGATGAAGTAAAAAGAAACTGTTTGCCACTTCCCATTTCGTAATACGAAGAATATTGGCTTAGATATGTTAAGAAATCTGAGCTATGACGTAGACGGAAAGAGGCGTGGTTTAGGGACTCGCGGAACTTCTCCATGCTAAATTCGGCAAAAATCGAACGTTTTGCCTCCGATGCCGGAATTTTAGCTTCCGCAAATCGCACTGCGAATAAATTTTAGAAAAATTTTCTGACACCACCAACGTGTTTTTTTGACATGTTTTCAGCTACTGGACAGTTTCAAGGGGGGTTACAAAACCAGTTCAGTTCTCCTTTAAGCTCACCTAACCTAATCTAAACAAATCTAACCTTATCTAATTAACCTAACCTAAACAAATCTAACCTAATCTAATTTAGCTAACCTAATCTAAACAAATTTAACCTAACTGATTAACCTAACCTAAACTAAACAAATCTAACCTAATTAAGCTAACCTAATCTAACCTTCCCTCTTCTAATTAAGCTAACATAACCTAATCTAATTAACCTAACTGATTAACCTAACCTAAACAAATCTAACCTAATTAACCTAACCAAGCTAACCTAACCTAATCTAAGCTAACCTAACCTAACCTTCCCTCTTCTAATTAAGCTAACCTAACCTAATTAACCTAACCTAAACACATCTAACCTAATCTAATTTACCTAACCTAAACTAAACAAATCTAACCTAATTAACCTAACCTCATTAACCTAACCTTACCTAATTAAGCTAACCTAACCTAATCTAATTAACCTAACCTAATCTAATTAACCTAACCTAATCCAAACAAATCTAACCTTACCTAACCTCATTAACCTAACCTAATTAAGCTAACCTAACCTAACCTAACTAAGCTAACCTAATCTAATTAACCTAACCTAATCTAATTAAGCTAACCTAACCTAATCTAATTAAGCTAACCTAACCTAACCAAATCTAACCTAATTTACCTAACCTAATCTAAACAAATCTAACCTAATTAACCTAACCTAATCTAATTAACCTAACCTTATGTAAGTAACCTAACCTAATCTAAACAAATCTAACATAACCTAAACTAATCTAATTAACCTAACCAACACGGACATTTACTTTTGAATTTTAGAAGTTTTACGACGTTTTTGTCGGCGACTTTTGCATGCCGACCTTTTTGTACGCGATCATTTTACATAGTAAACTTTTAACCAGGCGATCTTTTGGGGGAGACCATTTGTGCGACGACCTTTTCAAATATAATGGTATGTACTTTTTAATAAAAATACGAAAAACCAGAACAGCGCATGACTTAATTTTTGTAAAAAAATTCAAGAACTAATCTTTTGACTGTCACTCGATCTGGATATCAGTGCTGGCTGTAATTCGAATTAAAAACGTTTACATCGCCCAATAACAAATAGCTTGGCTCCAATCGAACAACTTGTTGGTGCTGTTGCATCCAATTCGCGCAACTTTTGCCATTAGTTCCTTCGTATGGCATTTTTAACACGATAAATTAATACCGCAAATGCGCAGTCGTAAAATGGCGGACACGAATACGCCACCTAGCGGCGCATTAATTTGTGCAACTGACGCTCAAAAACTTGCGGATACAGAAACGATTGAAACAGCAAGGAAGAAAAAAAGGAAAAATCACGTTTCGCACTTGTCTTTATCACAAGTTCAAGTTGAATATGACGTCATGATGAATATGCAAAATACACTTTTTTCATAATTATTATCTGCGGTAACAATCGCGCCTTTTCATCTCGTAACCGGATGAAGAAAGAAAGAGAAAAACGAGAATCGATAAAAATGACGTCATTGTCGTTTAAAAAGTAACAAATTGGGAGACAAGTAAGAGGGG
>JAVBJR010000054.1:0-21511 GCA_031546965.1 Dysgonomonas sp. | reverse complement strand
AATGCGTGGATGGATAGTCACAGAACAATATTAAATCGATTTGACACCACAGTTTCTAGTTGGAAAAGCTTCAATTATATTGCCTTTATGGTGATTTTACTCAAAAAAGTTAAACAAAAGAAAAAGTCAAGATGACTTCGTAATAACAATATTTACAGCACAAAACAAAAAAGTTAAAATGTATCATTATGCGACAATCTTGTAAAAGAACAAGACTTCGCCACCAATTAGATACTATAAAGTATATAAAATATTGTGAAGGACTATATATTTGTTTTTGTGAAGTTGATGCCCCGAAAACATATATGCAGTTGATTTGTTATTCTATAGAATAGGACTTACAAGTCAGTAGCACAATAAAAATTGAGTGTTCTCACTGTCCTTTATCTATTACCCGTATTAAAATCTTAATTAACGAACCTTTAAAACTTTTAGTTTATGTAAAAAAAGAAATCGTGAAAAAACATTAAAATCTTTAAAGTATTAAATGCTGCGTATTATGAGTGTTGACCCAATCGCAGTCGTTTCTTTTCTTCCGAATATACCAAAAACAAAAGCGGAGGACAAAACATTTTCAAGAAGGGGAGTCCCCCAACTCTTAATCAAAAAATATAAATCAATCAAAGAACCATTCTATGATTAAAAAGCAGTACAAAACAATTTTTGCTTGCATTTTGAGCGGATTCTTTCTAATGAATTCATCGTTGCTCGTATACGCAGGAGAAAGCAATACGAACGAGGTTCAACAGTCTGCCACAAAGACTGTTTCCGGAGTAGTGAAGGACCAGAACGGAGAGCCTCTCATTGGAGCGACTATCACAGTTAAAGGAACATCCAAGGCTGTAGTGACCGATATCGACGGAAACTTTTCCATCAGTTGTTCCAATTCGGATGTCTTGGCAATCACTTATCTAGGATTTACAGCCCAAGAAATTGCTGTGGGAAATAAGACCAACATGCCTATTGTCTTAGTAGAAGATTCTAAGGTATTGGACGAACTTATTGTGATCGGATATGGTACAACCACCCGAAAGAGTGTAGTAGGAGCCGTAGATCAAGTAAAATCTAAAATACTGGAAGACCGTCCTGCCGCCAATATGACGCAGGCTCTTCAAGGAGCTTCCCCCAGTTTGGTTATACAACAAACAAGCATGGATCCCAACAATAACAATCTGAATATAAACATACGGGGGCTCTCTACCATGAATAATAATGCGCCCCTTATTGTTATTGACGGACTGGTTTCGGACGATGCAAGTCTCAATAAGTTGAATCCCAACGACATAGAGAATGTATCTATATTGAAAGATGCCGGTACCGCCGCCATATACGGATCCAGATCCTCAAACGGCGTTATTTTGGTAACCACCAAAACAGGAAAAAAGAATCAACGCCCCATGGTTCGGTTAAATGGGCAAATTGGGGCACAAGACCCTAAGATACTTTTCAGACCTGTTACTGGCTATCAAAATGCAACCCTCAAAAATTTGTCTTTGACCAATACCGGTCAAGCCCCCCAGTATTCACCCTCGCAAATTCAAGATTTGTATGCACACCAAAATGAAGAATACTGGTATTACGACAAAATTCTCCAAACAGGGCTTCAACAGCAATACAATGTCAATGTATCAGGAGGTAGCGACAATACTACTTATATGTTTTCGGCAGGATATTTCGATCAGCAGAGTAATTACGTAGGACCCGACTTTGGTATAACCCGTTACAATGTACGGTCTAATATCACAAGCGAATACGGACGCTTCAAGTTAACCTCTATTTTGGGCTATACTCGCGACGATGGCAGGAAAAGTGTCGACGGCAATGCCATCATTAACTCGTCTCGTATTCCACCCTACTACTGGAACAAACTGCAAGACGAAAACGGAAGATACTTGGTAAATGATCTTCTTACAGATCAAAACCCATTGGCGGGGCTCGAAAAAAGCGGATCGGAGCTAGGAAACAATGACTACATCAACGTAAACCTTGCTTTGGAGGTAAAAATAATTGACGGTCTGAAACTTAAAGGTGTTTTGGGTGCCGATATTTTTGATTACCACCGTTTTATCCGCCGCATAAAAGTACCTATGTACAAGGAGGGTGCCCAAGACCCCATAGCTTATATGAACCCCACCGGTGGAACAGAAGATTACAATGAAAATAAACGTCTGATGAACTATCAGTTGCTTGCCGATTATCAGAAAACATTTAATAAAGACCACAACTTGTCGGTTTTACTCGGAGCATCTAACGAATCTTATACATTCAAAAGCAACGAACTCAAGTATGGGGCAACAGATCCGTTGGGACTAAGCGTTGATCCCCTAAAAGTAACAGGAACCTCATCTCTAGGTCGACAAAAAACCAGTATTACATCACTTTTTGGTCGTGTAGGCTATAATTTCAAAGACAGATACTATGCCGAACTCAGTTTTAGAGAAGACGGCTCTTCGATATTTGCCGAGGACAACCGTTGGGGATTCTTTCCTTCGGGTACTTTAGGCTGGAGAATTTCAGAAGAAAAATTCATGGATTCTTATCGAGAAAAGGTTGGAGACCTAAAGATTCGTTCATCGTACGGTGTATTGGGTAATCAACGAGTACCCCTTTACCAGACGTTCACTACATACGAATCCTTTCCAAACTCGTATGCGTTTAACAATATCCCTGTAGTAGGATCAGGATATAAGTATGGAAACGTAGATATGAAATGGGAAACTTCACACAGCTTCAATGTCGGAGTAGATGCCAATTTCTTGAAAGGTGCGTTGACTGCAACACTAGACTATTTTCACAAAACAACAAAAGACATTTTGTTGGATCCCGAAGTTCCCACCGTATTTGGAGGTGGACTACAGAACTACAATATGGGTGAAATGAAAAATCAAGGATGGGAAATAAATCTTAATTACCACTTAGACACCAAAGAATTTAAGCACTCTTTTACAGCCAATTTGGGCGACTCTTGGAACAAAGTGACCAAATTTACCGGATTTGAGGAGATTATCCCCACAGACGAAGTTTCGCGTTTAATCAGGGTAGGACTTCCCTACAGTGTATATTACGGCTATAAAAGAGACGGCTACTTCACTTCTATGGATGAGATTGCCTCGTCGGCACTTCCCGTAGGAATTGCGGCATCCGATTTACGTCCCGGAGATGCCAAATACAACGATCGCAATGGAGATGGAGTAATAGATTCTAAAGACCGTTATGTTTTGGGTAACGCATTTCCTCGTTACACATTTGGGTTCACTTACGATGTGAGTTGGAAAAATTTTGACTTCAGTATGTTTTGGCAAGGTGTAGGTAAACGCGATATGATGGTGCGTGGCGAATTGGTAGAGCCATTTCACAGCAGTTATTCGTACGTTATTTACCAACATCAACTCGACTATTGGACGCCCACCAACACCGATGCAACCTGGCCTCGCTTGGCAGCCATAGGCTCTACCTCTAACAGAAACAACTACGGAATGGGATCTACAGTAAATATATTGGACGGAAAATATGCACGTCTCAAGAATATCCAAATAGGATACACTTTACCCAAAGAGTTGGTTCACAAAATGGGCTTAGGAAGCGTGCGAGCATATATTAACGGACAAAATCTATTGACATTCAGCAAAAACTCATGGATTGATCCCGAATCGTCGGAATTTAACTCTAATATGAGCGGGGGAGCAAATAGTGCCCGCAACTATCCGAGTCTAAGGTATTATGGTTTTGGATTTGATATCGAATTTTAAACAAACAGATAATATATGAAAATAAATAAATTCAAAAATATAGCTTTACCCTGTATCGGTTTGCTCCTTTTGTTCTCATGTAACAGTTTGGATCAAGAGCCCCGCGATAAGTACACCGATGCCACATTTTGGCAATCGGCAGACAATGCCGAAACAATAGTCAACATGGCATATAATCAGATGTATAGCGCTGAAAAGTTATGGAATGACGAAGGCATTTCAGACAATGTGATTGAGGGACGCGATAACAACGACGGACGAATAATGCGCAACGGATTGGCAGACCCCTCTTTAGGACGTTTCGCCGGCGAATGGAAGTGGGCTTATGAAGGAATCAAAACCTCTCACAAATATTTAGACAATGTAGACAGGGTTCCCGACCTAAGCACCTCTCTAAAAGATAAGCGAAAAGCCGAAATACGCTTTATCCGTGCTTTCATATATTTCAGATTAGTTAGTTTTTATGGCGACGTGCCGTTCTTCACAACAGATATCACCTTAGAGCAATCTAAAGTAATAAGCCGTACACCTAAAGCTACCGTGCTGAAATTTATACACGACGAGTTAGACGACATAGTGCAATACCTGCCTGCCCGTAACGCTAGTTTTGGCGATGAAAACAGAGGACGCATAACCAAAGCCGCAGCATTAGCATTTCAGGCTCGAGCCTATTTATACGAAAGCAATTGGGCTAAAGTAGAAGAATGTACCAACAAGCTCATCAACGAACAAGGTACATACGGAACATACGGTTTGTTCGAAAATTATGAGAACCTCTTCCATACCGAGAATAAATACAACAAAGAGGTTATTCTAGACTACGCATATACAACAGCCTACCGTACCTGGAATCAGATGTACTCGCGCGTGCCTATGTCTCTGGGAGCCTTTTTGAACAGTTGTGCACCCACTCAAGAATTGGTAGACTCGTATGTAACCTCCAACGGATTGCCCATAGCTAAAGATGCAACTTACAAAGAAAGCGATCCTTACAAAAATCGCGATCCAAGGCTTACCTATACAGTTGTATACGATGGCTATAAATGGACTAAACCGGATGGAACTGTCACAACAATAATAATAAAGCCGGGAACAAACTCGGACGATACTTGGCAGGGAACAAACTCCAACCGCTCTATTACAGGATATTATATCCGTAAATATTACGATCCCGAATCTACAACATCGGAATCTAATTACAGTCAGCACAATAACATCATTATGTTCCGCTATGCCGATGTGCTATTGATGTATGCCGAAGCTATGTTTGAGCAAGGCAAGATGAGTCAAATAGTTTGGGATGCAACAATAAAAGCGATCCGTACCCGTGCCGGATTTTCGGGAGACGCCTTAAACTATCCATCCACACTCTCGGCAAGCGATATGAGAGACCTGATACGTTGCGAGCGTCGTAGCGAGTTGGCTCTCGAGGGACTCAGATATTTTGATATAGTACGCTGGAAAGAAGGTACAAAATACCTAAGTACAGTTGTCCACGGGGCAAAATTTGCCAATAACAACACAGCATACATCACTTTGGACACTCGTAGGTTTAATGAAAACAAAGACTATCTATGGTCGGTGCCACGTGCCCAAATTCAATTGAACCCCAACTTGAAACCAAACAACCCCGGGTATGCCAACTAAGTAACAAACAATGTTTTGATGGTATATTTAAAAGTTGTAACAACAAAAAGGTCTGAGACCTCAAAAGTCATAAAAATTAAATACAAAGACGATAATTATGAAAACAATATTCAATAAAATACTCATTCTATTCCTGTTTGCAGTCGGCTTCATAGCTTGCAAAAGCGATGATATGAATTTTTCGGATGCAGCAGTCACGCCCGTTAAAACCCTATACGAACCGGCTGACGCCAAGGCTATCAATTTGACACCCACTGGCTCGCTGTTTTTTGCTTGGGAACCCGCTGCCGTAGAAGACGGAGGCTCTCCCCTGTACGAAGTTTTGTTTGATAAAGAAGACGGAAACTTCTCCAACCCTATTTATGTCATAGCTTCCGACCAGAACGGATATTCCGGCGGAGCTTCTATCCCGCACAAAATATTGAGTAAAGTGGCAGGATATGCAGGAGCAGAGCCCGGAACAACCACAACCATCAAATGGACGGTGAGAGCATCTCGCGGCATTAATCAGGTAATTTGCCCCGATTCTCGAAAGCTCACACTCACTCGTTTTGTAGGATTTGCAGAATTGCCCGACCAAGTGTACATTACCGGTAGCGGTACAGAAGCCGGCGACGGTTTGGCTACTGCAATGCAAATGACACGAAAGGCGCAAGGTGAGTACGAAATATATGTAAAACTTATTGCAGGAGGAACCTATAAATTTGTAGATTCTAAAACCGGAACTCCCCGCGAGTTTTATATAGAAAGCAACATGATAAAAGAAGCTACCGGAGCTACCCCTAATACATTAAATGGAGTATATCGCCTTTCTCTTGACTTTAATACAGCATCGCCTGCCTCACCCATCGAGATCACAAATGTAGGTTACTGGTTCTCTCCCAACAACAAGGTTGAATGGAGTTTGCCATATGCCGGAAAAGGTACATGGAAGGGTACAGGTATGGTCAACTTTAAACAAGAAAGCTGGGGACGCGACCAACGTTACAAATTTAGAGTAACAACAAAAGATGCTTCGGGAACTACCATTATGGAAGATTGGGGACCTAAGAATATGAACGAAGACGGAACTCCTTCGGGCGCAGCCAGCTATTACGAAATAAAAGCATATTTGACTGCATCGTTAAACGATCCTCAATGGAATCCTAAATGGAAATTTGCAAGCGAATTTGATGGTGCTAATGTGACCCTTACTGTGAAAATGTTTGGAGATCAATATACACATGAGATTTCGAAATAAAAACGAAGCGATTACCTCAAAAGCCTATCATTGCGCATTACATAATTGCGGAAACAATAACGGCTTTTGAGGCAATCTTAACAACGCAAAATATTTATGAAAAAAATAATATACATATTTTTGGTATTCGGGTTCATCGTGCTGCAATCGTGCGGAAAGATAGATGACCAATATACTTATGAAGAGTTGACCAAGGTCAATTGGTCGGCGGCGGCAGACAGTTCTACAAACGCCCTCACCGATCATTTTTGGAATCCAACGGGCAATTATTTCAACTACGGAAACGATGGAACTGATATAGGCTTTCAGTATTGGCCCAACGCCCACGCGATGGATGTTGTTATTGATGCTTACTTGAGAACAAACGACGCAAAGTATAGCGCCTATTTCGACAAATGGTACGCAGGTATCAAAGTAAAAAATGGCAATACATACAAAAACGTCTTTGTAGATGATATGGAGTGGAATGCGCTGACCATGATTAGGATATACAATATCACCCAAGACACTAAATATCTTAATACAGCCAAAGAGCTTTGGGGCTGGATAAAAGACGCATGGACAGAAGATGCCGGAGGGGGCATAACATGGTGTACCGACCCCAATGTAGAATTCACTAAAAATGCCTGTTCTAACGGACCTGCCGCCCTTGTTGGTGCAAGAATGTATAAAATTACCAATGATCAGGCAGATTTAGATTGGGCAAAAAAGATATACGATTGGGAAAAAAACACGTTGGTAAACCGTTCTACAGGAGCAATTGCCGATCATATTGTATGTGCAACAAATGAGGTAAAAGGCTCTCCATTGACCTACAACCAAGGTACATACATTGGAGCCGCCGTAGAATTATTAGCTATCACAAACGACAAAACATACTTAAATGATGCTCAAAAAGTAGCTAATTATACCATTTCGAGTCTTATAAACACAAGTAATAATATATTGAGGGATGAAGGCAACGGAGATAACGGACTCTTTAAAGGTATATATATCCGTTACTTCCTCGAATTGATTAAAGTGAAAGATTTACCCGATTCGTATCGCAACAAATACATCACTTTTTTCAATAACAATGCAAAAGTGCTTTGGTCTGTAGGCGTTCACAAAGAAGATGTATTATTTGGACCTGCCTGGGACACTGCTCCTGTGGGAATAACTCAAGTTACATCGCAATCAAGCGGATGTATGATGATAGAAGCAAAAGCAGCGTACGATAAATGGAGCATTTCTTCTAAATAGTAATATTGTTGAACATAGAAACAGAGGCTGCTCCAAAAAGTGGGGCAGCCTTGTTTCCTTAAAATCGATTTTAAGCCATGAAAAACTTTAATCAACTAGTTATTTTATTTTGTCTATTGGCTTTTGTAGACTCAGCAACTGCAAAAAACAAAAGATTGACCGATTATGTGAATCCCTTTATAGGAACCACCACTCTATGGGATAGCATCGATTTGGGATACACCCCTACCCGTCGCGCATGGGGAGCCGAAGCATACCCGGGAGCTTCTGTGCCCAACTCCATGGTGCAAGTAACCCCTGTAACCATGTGGCGAAGCGGTTCGGGCTATCAGTACGAAGATTCGGTTATTTACGCATTTACCCATACTAGCAAAGGGCATTGGAATTTGTGTTACGTTCCGTTCATAGCAGTTAGTGGAGAGGTTTCTCCCAAAAGCTATTATTCTTCATATAGTCATAAAAATGAGTCTGCCAGCCCCGGATATTATCAAGTTTATCTCAAAAAATACAACATAAACGCCGAAGTAACATCTACATTGCGATGCGCATATCATAAATATACGTATAAAGACGGGCGAAACAAAAAAATATTGGCTGATTTGGCTCGCTCTAACGAACACGTAAGAGACTGGAAAATAGAACAAAGCGGAGACAATGTCTTTACCGGATATCAACAAACAGGACCCACATTCTATTTTTATGCCGTAACAAACCACAAGATCAAAAAAATAGAATCGGTAACAGATGGAGATACCAAGGTAAGTGTTGTCGATTTTTTGGATAATAAAGAAGTGAATACCCCTTTGGAGATGAAGGTCGGATTTTCGTATGTGAGTATCGAAAATGCAAAAATGAATTTGGAAACTGAAATGTTGGCTAAAAATTTTCAGCAAGTAAGAGACGAAGCCACAAATTCGTGGGAAAGCCTATTATCCAAAATTCAAGTTTCGGGAGGAACCGAAGATCAAAAGGAAACTTTTTATTCTACTTTTTATCGGGCATTTTTGTGGCCCATATTACTTAGTGACGTTAATGGCGAATTTGTGGATGCTGCAGGAAAAACCGTGAATAAAGGTTTCCGTTATTACAGCGATCCCTCTTTTTGGGACGATTACCGAAACAAGCTCATCTTACTGGGAATGATATCTCCAGAGGTGGCTGCCGACGTTATCAAATCGATAACAGATCGTGGTGAAATAAAAGGATTTATGCCTACATTTTTTCATGGCGACCATGCCTCTACTTTTATTACCGGCAGCTATTTGAGAGGAATTCGTAATTTTGATGTACAAAAAGCATATAAATTATTATTGAACAATGCGTACGTCGAAGGAGACGGCGGAAGACCTCATATTAAAGAGTATATCGAAAGAGGTTGGATATCCGAACAAGATATAAAAGCACCCAAGCTCGAAACGGTAGCCAATGCGGCGGTAACAAAAACCCAAGAATATTCGTACGACGACTATGCTACAGCATTGTTAGCCAAAGAATTGGGCGATAATGAAAATTATGAGAAATTGATGAAAAGAGCCGATAGTTACAAACACTTGTTTGACCCTTCGACACAATTGATGCGCGGACGTTTAGCCAATGGCGAGTGGATAACGCCGTTTGATCCCGAGCGCCCTTTTTATGAATATATGTATCGGGAGGCAAACGGTTGGCAATCAACTTTTTTTGCACCTCACGACCCCAAAGGCTTTATAGCTCTATATCCGAGTAGCAAGGCATTCGAGACAAAATTGGACTCTTTGTTTACCATTCCCTGGAAAAACTACGAAGCTCATAATCTCACCGGTTTTATCGGGCAATATTGCCATGGAAATCAGCCCGATCATAGCTCCCCATACCTATATTATTTTATAGGTAAACAAGAAAAATCGCAAAGGATTTTGAATAAGATTTTGAATGGCTTTTATCGTATGGGACCCGAAAGATTGGCTTATGCAGGCATGGACGATGCTGGAGAGATGTCATCCTGGTACGTACTCAATGCCATTGGTCTGTATACTTATTCGCCTGCCGATGCCGAATATCTTGTTACAGTTCCCTTATTTAATAAGGTAGTATTTAATCTGAATGGAAAGAATTTCACGATAGAGAAAATAGGTCAAGGGGAAAAAATCAAGAAAATTATTTACGGAGGTAAAAACATCGAAAATTATAGTATCACTCACGAACAATTGAAACTGGGAGACAAACTTGTGATTACAACGGGCAAATAAGGATGGTGCAAATATACTGAAGATCAGGCTAATAAAATTGTCCAAGAAAAGCTTGCAGGTTCATGTACCCTTCTTAACCTTTAATGCCACTTGTATATATCTGTTTGTTTTGTAACATATTGAAGTATAATAGAAATAGCCTGATAAATCTGAAATACAGAAAATCAGGCTTTTTCTACAATTTGAGAAAACACACCAACCGATGCAAGCCAAAGTCCGGCAAGTAATAAATACTTATTAACTCTATTTTTCATAATTCATATTATAATTTGATGATGATTAAAGTGAAAAGACAGTAGCATGCAATCCCTGCATACTACTGCCGGACATAATTTTGCCTAGGGTAAGTTTCTAAACGGTAATAATTTTAAACGACAACACAAAAAAACTATCACACACTTAACCGACAAACTTATTTATTTTTTTAATAAATGTCCGTAGTGTTGCCTAAAAATAAAGATAAAAATCTGGTTATTAATTACTTATTCTGTTTTTTTTGAAAATAGCTAATAATCAGAGTGATTGATTTAGGTAAAATGACGAAGACTTATATACTTTTAGTTGAAAGTAAAATCAAATAAGAAAATATTAAAAAATAGAATAAAGACCCCCCATACAATAAGAAAATTTTATATTTACCTATCAATGAATTATTAAAGTAAAATAGTATATACGCTACTCATTAGTGATGTGTCAAAGATAATTAGGTTTCCAGATCGCTGAAATATCCGTATTTCCTATTATTTTACCCATATTTCCCGAAAACACTTCTTTTTTATTTAATTGATCTTCCAGGTTATATATTTGAGACAATTATAGACCTTAAAAAGGACACAGTATTATTATGGAACTGCTATCTTTACCCTGACTATCAAGTCGTAGAGCAGCTTGACGAATTTTTTGCATACTGATTGTTTTAGCCATAATAAACATTCTTTTAATTCTAGAATGTAATCCTTTATTTGTCCGAATAATAGTAACACATCCATATAGCATATCCAATTTCAACTTGTTCTTTTTTTAATGTTAAAAAAAGGTTAACTTTTTGTTTTTTTACTATATCTTTGCAGCCAAACAGACCATCCTGTATTAGACTCACAGGTTAAATAAACATATGAAGAATAACTTATTCGACAGATTTGTTCCAAAAGAAAACAAATTCTTTCCACTCCTCAGCCAAATGGCTGATGTAATTCTAACGGCTTCTGATCTGATTATTGGATGCGTGCAAGCAAAAAACCATGACGAAGCAGTTGTATTATACAAAAAAGTAAAAGATCAGGAACGTCGTGGAGATACACTCCAAGCAAAGATTTTTGAAGAGTTAAACAACACGTTTATTACGCCATTCGACAGAGAAGATATCAACACCCTTTCGAGCAGGCTCGATGATGTAATTGACCACATCAACAGTTGCGCAAAACGGATTATGCTTTACAGCCCCAAAGTGATGCCCGAAAGTGCAACACTACTAGCTCGCTTGGTTCGCGAATCGGCAGAATATCTGTCTAAAGTTATTGACGAGTTGGATGTATTGAAAAAAAATCCCACCAAAGTGAGAGAGTATTGCAACAAATTGCATGAAATAGAATCTAAGGCTGATGACGTATACGAACACTTCCTCATCGACCTTTTTGAGAACGAAAAAGATGCTATTGAAGTGATTAAACTGAAAGATATCCTACATGAGCTTGAAAAAGCAACCGACACCCAAGAGGCAGTCGGTAAAATAATAAAGACTATCATCGTTAAGTACTCATAAAAATAAAGCAAATCAATGACGTTATTAATTATTATTATTGTACTTGCTATTATTTTTGATTATATAAACGGTTTTCACGATGCTGCAAATTCTATAGCAACAGTAGTGTCTACCAAAGTTCTTACACCTACTCAAGCTGTTATATGGGCAGCATTTTTCAACTTTGTTGCCTATTTTATCGCTAAACATATTATTGGCGGATTTGGTATTGCAAATACTGTTGCCAAAACCGTAGATCTGTCTAGTGTCTCATCGCCATCTCTGATTATTATTGCCGGATTGGTAGCAGCAATCATTTGGAATCTTATTACTTGGTGGTTAGGTATTCCATCATCATCTTCGCATACTCTTATCGGAGGTTTTGCAGGGGCAGCTATCGCAGGTGGAGGTCTTAAAGCGGTTCACCTAGATACAATCGGGGTAATTGCCCTGTTTATTGTAGTAGCTCCTCTAATCGGTATGATTGGAGGTAATGTTATTACTATAATTACACTTCATGCCATGAAAAGGGTCAAGCCGGGCAAGGCAGACCGGTGGTTCAAAAGTTTACAACTTGTATCATCCGCTTTATTGAGTATAGGACATGGACTAAACGACTCACAAAAAGTAATGGGTATTATAGCTGCTGCACTTATTGCTAACCAAAATCTTCCCGGACTTCCCGGTTGGATGAAAATGTCTGATCTGAGTCAAATGCACGATTGGATACCATTAGTATGTTTCACAGCTATTGCTATCGGTACGGTTTCAGGAGGATGGAAAATTATGAAAACGATGGGTAATCGCATCACCAAAATTACTCCCGTCGAAGGATTTTGTGCACAAACAGCAGGTTCTATAACTTTGTTCATTTCCGAGATGCTTCATATTCCGGTAAGTACTACCCACGTTATTACTGGTAGTATCATGGGAGTAGGCGCCGTTAAACGGCTATCGGCTGTTAGATGGGGTGTTACCAAAGATTTATTAATTGCTTGGATTATAACCATCCCCGTAAGCGCTCTTATGGCAGGATGTGCATATTGGGCATTAGAACTACTATTCTAAAAAAAAATATAATTATTTTATAAATAAAGGCAGTAAGGGAAAGTCCATACTGTCTTTCGTTTTTATTTATGACTATATTTGTAATGGAGTAAACGAGTTAACAAGAAGAAGTGTTTAGTTGCATACTCGTTCGTTGAGACATAAGCATTACGTCTCTACTTGTATACTTGTATACCTGTCAACTTGCCAACTGTTTTTACCAAAACATCGATCATGGATTTTAAGATTACATCAGCATACAAACCCACCGGAGACCAACCTACAGCTATACAAGCGTTAGTAGAAGGTGTTAGGGGCGATATTCCTAACCAAACGCTACTGGGTGTTACAGGATCAGGAAAAACATTTACAATAGCCAATGTAATACAACAGATTCAAAAACCAACATTAATACTTAGCCATAATAAAACTTTAGCTGCACAGTTGTACAGCGAATTCAAAGGATTCTTCCCCGAAAATTCGGTCGAATATTTCGTATCTTATTACGATTATTATCAACCCGAAGCCTACATTCCGGCTACCAATACGTATATAGAGAAAGACTTATCAATCAACGATGAGATAGAAAAACTGCGACTGGCTACCACATCGGCACTATTATCGGGTCGAAAAGATGTCATTGTCATATCGTCCGTATCTTGTTTATATGGTATGGGTAATCCCGAAGATTTTGCGAAAAATACAATACTTATTGAGAAAGGCAAGAAAATGGTTCGGGATCAATTTCTTCGTGATTTAGTAGATTGTTTGTATTCTCGAAACGAAATAGACCTTTCTCATGGTAATTTTAGAGTAAAAGGCGATACTGTTGATATATTTTTGGCTTACGCCGAAGCTATTATTCGGGTTATGTTTTGGGACGATGAAATCGAAAGCATCGAAAGTATCGATCCGCTTACCGGAAGCAGAGTTGAACGATTTGATGAATACCGCATCTATCCGGCAAACCTATTCGTTACCACCAAAGAAAGAATACACAGGGCAATAGACGAAATAGCAATAGACTTAGGCAAACAAGTCGAGTTCTTTCAATCAATAGGAAAGCCTTTGGAGGCAAAACGGCTTTATGAAAGGGTTACATACGATTTGGAAATGATTCGCGAGATAGGACATTGTTCGGGTATAGAAAACTACTCCCGTTATTTTGACAATCGTCCCCCGGGAACACGTCCTTTCTGCCTTTTAGACTTCTTTCCCGACGATTATCTGGTAGTAATAGACGAAAGTCACGTAACCCTACCTCAAATACGTGCCATGTATGGTGGCGACCATTCGAGAAAAGAAAACCTGGTAGAATATGGTTTCCGTTTGCCGGCTGCAATAGATAACCGTCCTCTAAGATTCGAAGAATTCGAATCGCTTGCAAAGCAAATTATATATGTAAGTGCAACTCCCGCCGATTATGAGCTTATTCAATCAGAAGGCGTAGTTGTAGAACAATTGATACGCCCCACCGGATTATTAGATCCTCCGATTGATATCCGCCCCAGTTTAAATCAGATTGATGATTTGATGGAGGAAATTCAGATACGCGTAGATAAAGACGAGCGAACATTAGTCACCACACTTACTAAACGTATGGCAGAAGAGCTAACTACTTACCTCTCTAGTAATGGTGTAAAATGTAATTATATACACTCGGATGTAGATACATTAGATCGGGTACAGATTATGGACGACCTGCGTAGTGGGATATTTGATGTTCTGATTGGGGTAAATCTTCTTCGTGAAGGGCTCGACTTACCAGAGGTATCTCTTGTAGCCATTTTGGATGCCGATAAGGAAGGGTTTCTTCGGTCTCACCGCTCGCTAACTCAAACCGTAGGGCGTGCTGCCCGTAATGTGAATGGAAGGGTTATTTTCTATGCTGATAAAATAACTAACAGTATGCAACTAACTATAGACGAGACAACCCGTCGTCGAGAAATTCAACTTGCTTACAATGAGAAAAACGGAATTACTCCGCAACAGATCAAAAAAGCCAGAGGTTCGGTATTAGGAGGTAAAGGGGCAAATAATGAACCCAAGCCTTATATTGAACCCACTCATATGAATATTGCGGCAGAAGCAAAAGCCGGTTATATATCCGAATCAGACTTAAAAGCGGCGATAGCCAAAACTAAAAAACATATGGCTGATGCTGCAAAGAAACTAGATTTTCTCGAAGCTGCTCAATACAGGGACGAACTTATCCAATTGGAAGATGTGCTAAATGCCCATAAGAAGAAATAAGGTTGCTCTAAGAACTAATAAGTAAGTGCATTTCTGTAGCATTAATTATTTAATATACAGAAATGCACTTATTTTATCTATTATTTTTTAGGAACATCCATCAGGTAGAATCCTAAATCTATA
Source organism: Dysgonomonas sp. (assembly GCA_031546965.1). Lineage (GTDB taxonomy): Bacteria > Bacteroidota > Bacteroidia > Bacteroidales > Dysgonomonadaceae > Dysgonomonas_A. The sequence goes on along the minus strand of JAVBJR010000054.1, from coordinate 6,241 downwards.
AACTGCCCACCTGTGGTTTGTTTACATTTTACAGCAACCAAATTGGATGCTCCGGGTCTTATCGTAGCCAACGCTTTAGGGCTAATGTCGGCATACACATAACGGTTAACAAACTTAGGTAATGACAATGCTAATACTCCGTTGATGTATACTTCGCAATCTTCGTCATGAAAAATCTGAACTTTCAGTTTAGCAATATCTGCTTTCTTCAAATTATCGAAAGTGTAGTTTTTTCTCATATAGATGTACGAATTATCCCAAACGGTATTAGTGACAACATCTCGGATATCTTTGCCAAAACCCGCTTTTCCGGTTTTCCATTTGGCATCCGAGAACGTTTTATTTTTCCACGAATTGCCCGAAAGTGGAGTATTTGATGTATAATATTTCCATTCGTTTACTACATCATTATTTTGCGATATAAGGGCTATAGGCTCTGTGGTATGAGTATAATTACGCTCTACCGCCTTGCGTATAGCTTTCATTTGAAGATCATTCACTTTTACCACTTTGCGATCGTATGATATCAGTCCGTTTTCTTCATCTTCCACATCGGTTATCTGTGTATATACAGCAGCACACAATCCGTTACCTTGCAGTTGTTGTATATTTTGTACAAAGCTTATAAACTTCTTGGTAAATTCTTGTGAATTGTCTACTTGAGTATATTTCATAAGGCTTCCTCCAATCCAACGGTGTCCATCTATCATTAGGGTGATACCACCATACTCGCCACATACTGATGCTCTTTTGTTTACTTGATTAGGAAGCATATTAGGCTCGGGATACCAGTGCGTGTCTTTAATGTCACCATATTCATAATCGTTCCATCCGCTGGCAATGCTTATCAAGCGAGTAGGATCTTGTTTGCGAGCGATATCAAAACTCTTTTTCGACTCTGCTTCATTAGGTTGTCCCCAACTTTCGTTGAATACTGTCCATAAAACAATAGACGGATAATTTTCGAGTGTTTCCATGATACGTACCATCTCATCGTTGAAAGTATCTCTGATAGTCATATCTTCGCCTATAATCTTACCATCTTTTCCAAATCCGGAACTTGGTATATCTTGCCACACAAGAAGTCCCAACTTGTCGCAATGGTAATACCAACGTGCAGGCTCTACCTTGATGTGTTTGCGAGTCATATTCATACCAAATTCTTTGGTTTTGATAAGATCAAATTTTAAAGCCTCGTCGCTTGGTGCTGTATAAATACCATCGGGCCAAAATCCTTGATCGAGAACTCCGTATTGAAAAATAGGTTCGTTATTCAATAACATACAAGGCAGGTTATTTTTCTTACCTACGGTTATTTTTCGCATACCAAAGTAGCTGTCTACCTTATCCAAAACTTTTCCGTTGTCGCTTATCTCTACTTTCAAATCATATAAGAAAGGAGAGTTAGGGCTCCAAAGTTTCATGTCCGCTACGGGTAAAGTCATATTTTGACCAATAACAACATTGTTGGTAGTAGAAACCAGCTTTGTACCATCGTATATTTTAATAGTACCTTTTGCCGAACTGCTTGCAGTAGACGATACAATTTTGATATTGATTGCTTTTTTATCGATATCGGGGTTCAGAACCAGCTTATCGATGTGTGCTTTTGATACAGGCTCGATCCATACTGTTTGCCAAATACCTGTAACAGGAGTATACCAAATTACTTTTTCTCCTATTTTTTGTTTTCCGTGAGGATATCCTCCAAATTCTTGATAATCTTGTACAAAAACCTGTATTTCCTGCTCACTCTTATTGGTTTTGAGGGCAGAGGTTATATTGAATGTAAATGGGTCGAAACCGCCTTTATGTTCACCTACTTTGGTTCCATTTACATATACGGCACATTTCCAGTCTACTGCACCGAAGTTCAAGAGGATATCTTTGCCGGTCATATCACTTGGGATCGAAAATTTGCGGCTGTATAAAAATATTTTTCCTTTATTATCTTCGTGATTGGTATCCATGATACCAGAAATAGCCGATTCCATCGGATAAGGAACTAGAATTTTCTTGTCGAAAGTTTGAGAAGCATTGTACTCCATTTTTGAGACTTTCGTAAAATCCCATAGCCCGTTTAGATTCATCCAACTATCCCTTGCCAATTGAGGACGGGGATATTCGGGCAATACTTTATCAGGATTTATGTTCTCCGACCACGGCGTCATTATTCGCGCCTTTTTCATTTGCCAGTTTTGTGCCGATGCAGGAAACTGCACCATAAGGCATAATAAAAGTACTAATGTAATTGTTTTCTTCATGTTTATTTAATTGATTATTAGTTACGAGTTACAAGTAGAGACGCAATGCCTTGCGTTTTAGTTAACGTCTCTATAGTAATTCGTAACTTGTAACTATATTTATTTTCTTCTGAAAGGAACCGGTTTAAACCAAGTAATAGTTCTCCATAGCCATTCTACGGGACCATAATAATACTTGTTCATCCACCAATTACTATATATGAGTTGAACAGTGTAAATAGCCAATCCTACAAGCATACTTTGGAAGAATGTAAGCGTAGTTGCCAAACCGCCTCCAAAACCATAGAAAAGAGTAACTCCAATCAATCCTTGAAACATATAGTTTGTTACACTCATCCTACCTACATTTGCCATCTTATCCATTCCTTTTCGCAGGTTTGTTTTATAGTACAATAGAATGAAGCCTGATACATACATCAGCATCATCCCCATGTTGGCATATGCTTTGAAAAGAGTTTCGCCTGCTCGGAGCGCAAAACCCTCTATTCCGAAATGTGGCAATAATAATACTATAGCATAGAAAAATGCAAAAACGGCAACGCAATAAGGGAAAACCTTACTGCTGTATTTTATCATTTTTTCTTCACTTTTGTGTATTCCAAAGCGCCCAATGAGCATGCCGGATATAAATAGGGCAATCAGTTGCGGGTAACGAGCATTGGTAAATACCCAAAGTAATTTGGCTAGTTGTCCTTCGTGCATGTTGAATCTTACAACATCAGTGAATGAACCATGTACGAAAATATCTACACTCTTGGCATACAAACCATCCATGTAAGCAACCAAAGATGTTGCTTCGTTAGGAGCATTTCCACTAACAACCGATACAAATGTGATGATGTCGGGAATTTGCAGCAAGCATAATCCCGCTATTACCAACAACCATTTGGTTGGTACTTTGTATAAAGGGATCAAGATTATACCCAAGATTGCATATACTACAAAAAATTCGCCCATATAAACACATCCATTCAGGTAGCCTAAACCAAGAAGAATGCCTAATCTCCATAAAAAACGTAGTCTGAAATCGACCCCTTTATCAGCCTGCGAATCCATCTGCATGAAAAAACTCAGACCGAACAACAACGAGAAGATTGCATATGCTTTGCCCGAAAACAGGAACGAAATAGTATCAAAGACAATGGTGTCCAGTTTCTGAAAGAAGGGTGATGCAATTTCCGGACCCGGTATAATAAGGTCGAAATGTTCCATACAGTGAAATAACAAAATACCTAAAAGGGCGAATCCACGAAGTGCATCGATCGAATTTATTCGCTTTTTGGGTATTATTTGAGACGTTTGATTCATTATTATAATGTTTTTTATAAAAAAATAACCTACCATCCGATGCCATCTGCGACTTCGAGTGTATAGTTATCGGCTAGTTTACAATAAACTAGCCGAATAGGATATTTAATTAATGGATGTTACTTATTTAGTTGCCGAAAACTTGTATATGCAAGTCTGCGTATATGTTTCGCCCGGATTTAAACGGGTAGATGGAAAATTAGGATGATTAGGGCTATCTGGAAATTTTTGAGTTTCTAGAGCCAAAGCCTCTCTATATTTTAGCGATTTTCCGGATTTTCCTTTATCTTTTCCGTTAAAGAAATTACCACTATAAAACTGAATGCCGGGCTGATCAGTCCATACTTCCAGCTTTCTTCCGCTAGCAGGTTCGTATACTACAGCAGCTAATTCTACACCATTTGGAGTTTTCTTGTCGATCACCCAATTATGATCGTATCCTGCTCCATTTTTTAGTTGTGCATCGGCGGCTTCTATTCTGGCTCCAATTGCTGTAGCAGTTCTGAAGTCGAACGGAGTACCTTCTACGCTAGCTATTTCGCCGGTTGGAATCAATACCGAGTCTACAGGTGTAGTATGGCTTGCATTTAAGGTAAGTACATGATCGGTTATTGTACCGTTGCCTTGACCTTTCAAATTGAACATAGCATGGTTAGAAAGATTTATCACAGTAGGCTTGTCTGTTGTAGCACTATAAGTGATTTTAAATTCATTGTTGGGAGTTAAAGTATATGTCATCTTAACTTTTACGGTTCCGGGAAATCCATCGTCTCCATCGGGAGAAGTATAAGATAGTTGTATCTCGTTTTTAGTCACATTATCTACATCCCAAGCCACAAGGTCGAATCCTTTAAGCCCTCCATGCAAAGTCTGTCCATTATTATTGATCGGAAGCTGATATTGAACACTGTCTATCGTAAACTGTCCTTTGGCTATTCTGTTTGCATAACGTCCTACAACCGGTCCGATGAAACGTTCTCCTTTGTAATTAACGTACTTGCCGATACTATCGAATCCAAGTACAACGTCTTCATATTTGCCGTCTTTATCAGGAACAAACAACGATACTACACGTCCACCGAAGTTAGTTACCTGCATTTTTAATCCACCTTCCGACTCTAAAGTATAAAGAGCTACTTTTTTGTTATCAACTGTGGTGTCAAACGCCTTAGCATCAATTAGGGCTACATCTTGTTTTTTATTACAAGATGTAATAAGTAAAAGAATACCTACGATGTAAACAAATTTTTTCATGATATTATAGTATTGTTATTTTTGATTTAATGATTCGTAAAAATAGAATAAATAATTCGAATCGACTATAAATTCCTATTCAATTAATAATAATAAATGATCAGAAACAGCTGTTAATAACCTTTAATGAAACCCGATCTGTCAAAAATGAGTAATATTTTTTTATATGGGTAAATACCTTTACTTCTCTTCTTTCTTTTTCATTTCGCGTATCATCTTATAGCAAATGAGGCTTAAGAAAATACCTATTACAATAATAATCGACCAAAGAAAAATTGGTTTTTCGATCCACATTTTCTCACGTTCGGGAGTTTTTGCAGCCTCCATTTTTTGAAAATTAGAGGTCTTTACTATCTGTAAATCTTCGGGTATTTCGTTCTGAAAATAGTTAATATCGTATTCGGCACTCGGAGCAATATTCTTATTACCGATGATCAGCGTATAATGTTGTCCGGCATCCAAATAAGCACACAGATAGCGGTTTAAAGCGTATGCCTTTATAGAATCTATAACGAGAGGAGGATTGCCTTTGTTGTCGATAATAATAGTTCCACCGGGCGATAAGGGATAACTGTCTAAGATAACTGTATTTTCGCCTTTCGACGATAGGTTGAAGTGTGCGCTATAATCCTTTCCGTTTATTTCGCATTGACGCAGATATTCAGCTTTACTTTTTACATAAAAAGTAAGTTTGTTGATGCGATAGTTGTAAGGCAGGTCAGGAAAACGGATGTACGTCTTCTTATCGGTGCTGTCTTTGCGAGTAAACCGTCCTAAATCTATTAGGGTCTGCTGTGCATAAATACTTGAGTTTTTGAATTTTCCCACTTTAGATATTTTGAGAGGGCTGTTCTGATTGTTGGTCAGTACCATCTCATAATACTTGTAATTGCCTTGCGGAAAATCTACGATCAGCACTTCGGTATTTCCATCCTTAAATCCCGAATAGGTAATATTTTCCCGTTTTTTAACGACATACCATTGTTTCAGGTCGTTACTGCCTCGCATGGTCACGTATTTGTCTACTTCGGCGCTTTCTATTACTATCGAAAAGCGGTTCAAGTTTTCTTTCGGTTCATTTTTTACAACAATTGTATTGATGCTGTCCTTTTCGGTATTGCTTTGCAGCGGATAGGTTACAAATTCGTTTACGGCACGCACCGGATTTTGCGAACGCACAAAGTAAGGCACTTCGTTACCGGCGGTGTCATTTATCCGCATATCTGTAAAATCGATATTGCCAGATACGGCAATAATCTGTTTATCGAGTTGTATATTGTAATAGCCACTCTGTTTTATGGTGTCGATATTGGCAACAAACCAGTTTTGTGCAGTTACACACAAGCCCGAAAGAGACAGTACGAGCGATAAAAGATATTTCATTATTTATTAGAATTTTTCAAAATATTTATAAC
>JAVBJR010000445.1:0-4282 GCA_031546965.1 Dysgonomonas sp. | reverse complement strand
TGGATTTCTTGCAGGATTTCTAACCATCAGAATAAGAACCAGGACCCTGTATAACAATACTTGTGTTGTGGCAAAAGTTCAGTAAAATTGTCAGTGTTTTACACAGAGACCGCTAGGTGGCAGCAGCATGCAATGCTGATGCAATGCTGATGTCATGTGATTGTCCCACTTTTCTACCCTGTACAACTTTGCCACATTTTACAGTAATAATTTCCTCATTTCTGATCATCTCTCCTACCATCTTCCTCCTTAGAACCCCACTGAGTACCCTGGGAATACCATTTGTGTCCAGCCAGTTGTCTGTATCAGGAAGATCCACAGGCGAGCAGTAGAACCTAGCATGCACCTTGTCAACGACCACCGCCCTGGCGTCCACGGTCATGGTTGAAACCATAATAGGGATTATGGTTAACTTGACGTACAGCAGCTGCAAAGGTTGCCATTTCACCTGGCAGCATATTGCTGATGATCTTCCATGGAAAGTCATCGAATTGCCTTTCCTATAGTTGTGAATGTTGTAAGGCCAAGTGAGGCTGTAGCGGTTTTACCCGCCACAATACTCGGCGCTGCACAGGGTGCTGAGTATCTAATAGGAAAAAAACTAGAAAAGAACTTAAGAAAGAAAGAAGTATTTATTAAACAAACCAAACGAACAAAACCGAACGCAAGTATAATGCAACCACCCTAGGACAGGGTTAACACAAACACAAACGATAATCAAACCGGTTTAAACTCACAACACTCGTACACGGGTATTAATCCCTCCACACACCCGGCTCCACAATACTCAGAACCGCTCACAATCTTCTACTTGAAATTCGCGACGAAACCCGCAACACATCCACGGAACGAAATTAACTCGAACAATACTCTCCGCAGACCCACATAAAGAAGAACGAGTCTCCTAATAATAATCCTTATATAATTATTACCCGTGCTCGCTCCCGTAGCTCCATATCGAAAGTTACAGTAATTGGTCCATTTCCATTTAAGCCCTTCCCATGACTAGACATAGGAATGCGTTTTTCCCTCGGGCATTTCCTTTTGGGATTATGCTAAATTCCCACCGGTGAGCAGCCAATGAGAATTTAGCAAGCACGCGGAAATACTCTTTTATCACAATTTAAGAAACCTTTAAATATAATATTTAACCGATTATATTTCGCGTAATAGAAATAACCCATTTAATAGGAAATAAAATACACTTCCGCTGCCTTTCATGCCGGTGTCGCTTGAGATGGTTCCACCCGCTGCACAGGCGTATCCCTACGGTGGATGGAGCATAGATATCTCTCGATATGTCGGCTACCATTCCAACATGGAAGACACGGGTTTTCGCCAAGTTGGCCGCTCTCCGCCAGTTGGCGGAACTCGTCCCTTCGCTGACGTTCCATGCTGCCAGGAAGATCCTGTCCCTCGTGTTCAGGGCATCGGAACTCTTCTTCCACCTCACAAATTTGTCCTTGCCAGCAATGATTGCAGGACCGATGCGGCGCGTCCCCGGGTCTCGGGGCTGGCATTGATTTTCCCTCAAAAGGGCTCGACTTCCGCATGAAGCGTTTCTTTCCCTTAGCGTCCGTCACTATCCGCACCTCATTATCTCTTCCTCCGCTCGCCATTTCTTCACCCTTTTGTTATATTCCGCTCGATCTGGTGTGTTGAACTTTCCCAGTTGGCGACAGGAACAAAAAGGACCCAGCCTGTACTTGTTTGGCACTTTCAGCCAATCAGCTCTTGGGGCATCATATTTCATACTTCTAACTCCGCCCCTTTTTACATTTTCCAACGCTCTTTGATTCTGTGGAAATAAAAAATACTCTCCCGCATCTTTCTGGTATTAACATTTATTTTCCTATTTATATTAAATGTTACCAACACACAAGTAAAGGGAATTCTCTTTAATTATTGGTCTTTCCCGATTACGATCGCAATTTCCAATTTATCGTTTTTATTCAATTTTCAATTTTGATAAGGCTGTGGCGCCATCTATTATCCCAACTGGGAACTACGCTTAATTTAATTACGAGTTTTCTAAAGTTTCTCAACCATTTTTTAGGGGTTGCAATCTTTAACAGGAAATGAAATGTTGTGTGATTACAAGGGTTTTACACCATTACCCCGCCGCAAAAATGGTTTGGATCCACCATAACACAACACGAAGAAATCTTGTAAGTACAAGGTAACTGCAAATAAAACCGCAATATTTCCGCAATAATATGTATCATTTTAATACATTCCACAGAAAATGATTCCGTCTGAAATCGTCGGTCCCATGACAGACAATATCGGACACACTTTGGTATACGTGTGCCGATCTATCTCAACCACAGACCAACACAAAAATATCCGCAACAAAATTTACTAAGTATCAAATGTTTGTAATATAACAAATTGAGTTATACAAATTTGGAATAATACATTTTAACTCGTACGCATTTCAGAATGAACCAGCCCCGACCAAGTGATTCTTTGATGGTGGAAACCATCTCACCAGCATTCGGTTCGGATCATTTTGATTTTCGCCTTGGTTTTTGGTAAAGATTATAAGCATCACCCCCACGGTTAGGTCTACCCCGATCTAATTTTACAGGGTCTGGTAGAACCAGATTTGGGATGACAGGTTCATGGTATGGGGTCAAATTTACTACGTTAATTGGGCCAAATTCCTTATTGTCTTTCTCATCACACAGGATGACCACATTAGAAGAAATCATCTTTACAATTTTAAAAGGACCATCTCTTCGAGGGGCCAATTTGGCCGCAAATTGTTTTGTCGCATCAGATAAAACATGTAAGTCTCTCCACACTAGGTCACCTGCTTTATAAGGGCTAGTTCTGTTTTTTGTCATAGTAAGCTTTCTGCCTGTCTCTTGCTTTTTCTAAATTTTCCTTTACAAAAACCACCGCTCTCTCTAGTCTCTGTCTTAGAAACTTGTTAGGCAATCGAACAGAAATTGCGAAGTGGCACCAAATAACGCACTCTTAAGGACGTTTTCGGGGGTGGGCGTGGGAGGTAAGACCCCGGGTCGTTACATATTATGAAAGTTGTAATGTGTGCGGATGAATCGTGACCTTTATCTCTTAAATTGTCGGCTATCATCACATCAATGGCAAGCTCTATGGGGAATATTTGCTAGACCTTTTATCACTAGTTCTTTGGCCACATATCCAAGTCCTTTAAATTTTGTGGAGCTTACAATACCAAAGTCATGGTTGAATCCATAATAGGGATTATGGTTAACTTTGTAACAACCCTGGCGAGTTGGTTACAAGCTACTCCGAATAAAGTTCACAAACACAGATCTGAAGTGACAATACGTAGTTTTAATTGGCAGAAATCAATTCCCCTATCAAAACACCTGTATAGATCACTGATCTGAGCAGTCCACTCCGTGATTTAGATTAGCCCTCTGTAAATTACCAACCCAATTAGCTGGGTGGAGAACGATAATTTGACTCTTTTGCCACCTGTGGAGAACCCACTGGTGGTATTAGCAAAAGAGACACAGAGACAAGTGTGCCATCGGTTTTTATGGGTGCACAAAACATCCATAATTGGTCAAGATTGCCACCAGTGCCCAAAGATGACGTGGTTGCCATGTGCCTATGATTCGCTGGCCCAAATCTTCATCGGGTTGCTAGGCAACCGTGTTTTTTACCATTTTTCTGTCTGCATGTTTGATTTATGACACATTAAGTGCTCTTAAGTGGTTTTTAGGGGGAGGTTTTGGGTGCCTGTAACAGGGCCGTTACAACTTGACGTACAACTGCTGCAAAGTTTGCCATTTCGCCGGGAAGCATGTTGCTGATGATCTTCCATGGAAAGTCATCAAATGATCGAATTGCCTTTCCTATACTGATGAATGATGTAAGGCTAGATCCTGGTGTGTGTTGCAAAGTGAGTTTCATACGCAATGCTCTGTCAGGAATCATACCTTCCCATCTTGTAAGAATTGCTGCAGCATTGTTTCCATTGATGCATTCTCTGAAATTATGATATACCTTTCCAATAACTTGTGCCTGTAGCTGCAACCTGACACCAAGACCTTCAAATTTGTGGAATTATTTTCGGATCTACATTTTTGTGAGTGCACATGAAATTTGCTGCAGCGTTGATGCACTGCTGCACGGCTCTGTGGCATTGCAGTGAAACCAAACCGTGGGTCGCTTTCTAAGCAACACCACATTCCCAATGCACATTCCTTTTTGTTGCCACATTTTCTGTTCTGATCTTCATATTTCTTTTCGGCTTGTGCTTCTCTGAGTATTCGAGCTTGCAAGT
>JAVBJR010001217.1:0-2504 GCA_031546965.1 Dysgonomonas sp. | reverse complement strand
TTTTGCGTGCGCAGAAAGGCGGCCAGTTTGTCGTTGACACGCTGCCCTGCTGGCAGGCGGGCCAGTCCGTTTTCAGTGCTCTGTGACAGACGCAATTCTGCCGCCGCCATCTTATTCCCCCGGGCATCCGCCATTTTTGCCAGCACATCCGCCAGCGTGTTCGGGGACCAGTCGAGCATCGGGTAGCGGGCATAGTTCGCACGAGTTGCCGGGGAAATATCGTCATTCCATTCGCGCCCCCCGTCAGCCGTGGTGTGGCTGAGCGTATCCCGCTCGCTCTGGGGAAGGTCATACACGGTGGCGCGGGCAATGCGCTTAAGCACATCCAACTGGGTTTTATGCTGAATGCCCGCCAGGTATTTGAGGGAACCATCGGATGCCCCTTCGGCAATGCGGCGCAGCATCTCCGCGCCCTGGATATCCCGGTTAGCCTGGTCCATCGCCGACTGCGCTTCACGGAGTCGTGTCACCGTATTGGGTTTGCGATCGGCATTCAAACGCGCGTCTGCATCCTCCTGTAGCCGCTGCGCCATCTCAGACAATCGCTCTGCCTGACGTTCCTGGCGCTGCTGCTCGCGGTTGGCATTCTCATCGGTTAAATCGACACGTTTACCCTTCAACCAGTCAGTAAAACCCTGCGCTTTTTCTTCACTCGGGAACCAGAAGTTTCCCCGCCAGTAGCCACCGCCGAGTTTGCGAGCCAGGGAGGCCGCTTCCTTGAATTTCTCGGCTCCTAAGCGGGTTTCCAGCCTGACGTTGTAAATCGTCTCACCGGTTTTACTGTTCTGGCCTTTCTCGATGGGGTTAATCTGCAACGCATCACGGTGAGAAAAGCCTTCGGTGACCTGTGGCTGGCGGGCTTTTTGCTGGCTGAGTTGGCTGTCGGCCAGCAGCTCATCATAGTGTGCCGCCTGCTCCAGGGTCAGGGCATCGCGCCCTTTTGCCTTAATCAGGGTGCGGAAATCGTCCAGCGTCTGCGGGTTATCGATAGCCGTCCGCCTGGCTTCAAGGTGTTGCTGGCGCTCATCACGCGCCTTTTTCACCGCTGCGGCATAGTCGAGGATATCCTGCTGCGTGATACTGGCCAGTTCATCACGGGCATGTTCTTCCACACTTTTGCCCATATGGGTCACCAGCATCGGGGATTTAGCCACCAGCCCACGAAAATTATTCAACAGGCTGTCGTAAGCATTTTCAACTAACTGGGCTTTGCGGGTTCCCGCAGCAACGTAACGCCCACTGTAGGGTTCAAGCTGCGCTTTGGTCAGGGCATTCAGTTCTCGGAGAATATTTTCACGGGACGAAAGGGTGGAGCCCAGGCGCTCCCGTACCTGGTCAGGGGTGACACTGTCAGGGTGGTCGATTAAGGTGCTGAAGAAGCGACGATGCTGTTCAAGGAGGGGAATAGCGGCTGACGGGTCTGGCGCAGGAGAGATGTCGGTCTGAACTTTTGCTGCTGCTCCCGGTTTATCCGGTTCCCGGCCATGTGCGGCCTTTCTGGCAGACGCGCCCGGTACTTTTACGCCGTAGCCGCCCTCAACCGGGATAACCTCTGGCTCCTGCCCGGCTTTTTTGGCTTCACCGTAAGCGCGGCTCAGACGGGCCAGCCCCTGATTCGGAAATGGCTTGCCGTTGCGGCGCGTATAAATATCTGCATTTTCGCGATGTTCAGCCGGTAGAAGCGCCTGTTCCCGGACACGCTCGCCACCCCTAAATTCTGGCGGCTCACCTGCCTGGGGTTCATCCTGAAGCTGCTTTATCTGACGCTGTGGCCCACCGGCAAAAATAATATTCTTGTCTGCTATTTCCAGCGGGTAGCGTGCATACACATCCTGGGCAAAATCTTCAACGCCGGGCGCATCCCATTTCCCCTCCCGGGCATTTTTCGCGGCCTCCATCACAAAGCGGTAATACCCCAGCACCATATTCTTCCGCTGCGCTTTCTGATAATCGCTGCGGCCAGCAGAGACTTTCTCCAGCCATTCGTACACCGCCTCCTGCTGTGGGTCATGCTGACCGGCACGGCGACGGTTTTCAGCGTGATAGAGTCGTTGCGCCATGTCAAACAAGCTGGCATCCACGTCGTTAGCAAAAAAAGCCTCCAGGTTACCGTCACGGCCTGGGATAATGCGATACGGTCGTCCGGCATACGCCGCCTGTCGGTTCACCAGTTCAGCAGGCTCTGGTGAAGGCGTAAGGTCGGCCAAATGCTGTTGTAGCGGCGAATCCTCGTCAATGAATTCCCGTATCCGTCCGGCTCGCTGATAGGCAGGCATATCGGCAAACGCATCCGGGCCTGCGGTCACCTGCTTTTCACTTTGCGCGAATTGCTCCCGCAGTTGTGCCTGCTCGGCACGCTGCCGGGGTGACAACCCGCTGTGATACGACCCCTGCTCATCCCCTTTATCCTGCTGCGCGGCCTCTGCCCGCGCCCGGATCTCCTCTGCAACCGGTCATAGGTATCTACACATCATAAAACTGCCCCAGAGCACTTGCGGCTAACC
>JAVBJR010000756.1:0-4069 GCA_031546965.1 Dysgonomonas sp. | reverse complement strand
AACAAGATTTTAAAAATTTCCTCTGGAATTGAAAACTTGGGTTCGGTTCGCATGGAGTTGGCTTTTGCACTTCTTGGCGCGTGGATCATTTGTTACTTTGCAGTTTGGAAAGGCATAAAATCCAGTGGAAAAGTATAAATGACTTGAATTACATTCACATTTATTAAATATTAGAAATTAGTAACATCTAATCTTTTAGGTTGTGTATTTCACGGCCACTTTCCCGTATTTAATGTTGGCCATTTTGCTGGTTCGCGGAGTTACTCTGCCGGGTGCCATCCAAGGAATTATCTTTTACTTGAAACCAGACTTTAGCAAACTTGCTGACGCACAGGTATTATTGAAGCAATACTAAAGTGTAAGAAAAGTCCACTGTTTAAAGCACTAATTTAGAAAAAGCTTAAACTCAGAAAAAGACTAATTCCCAATGGGAAGTGATTGAGATTATTTTAATGCCTATATTGAGAAGCACATAATCGGACAGTTATAAATAGGAGTGATTAATAAAATGGTGGTTATGTGTTTTTCATATTAGTTATTGTATTTAGGTTTGGCTGGATGCCGGAACGCAAATTTTCTTCTCGTACGCGGTTGGTCAAGCTTGTTTAACTGCTTTGGGCAGCTACAATAAATACAATCATAACTCATACAGGTAAATATTCTTTGATTGTTTAATAAATGTATTTACAACTGTCATTAATTGTATATATGTTACAGTGTGTATGAGAAATCCAGTGTGTATGAAAACAAAAAAAAAGCAACCGCGCGACGAACGTGTTTTCTCCATTAAATAACCGTTTTTTTCGAAAAACACCCGTGAACATAAAATAACCGGAGGGTGTCAATACGTATCACTAACTATTTTCGGTTTTCTCTCGGTCACTTACAATGTCGTAACTGCGGTGCCACGCCCATAAGTTACGACATTGTAAGTGACCGAGAGAAAAGTAACAAACCTAACATAACCAAAACTAGTTAGTAATACGTATTGGCATCCTCCAGTTATTTTATGTTCACGGGTGCTTTTCGAAAAAACGGTTATTTAACGGAGAAAACGCGTTCGTCTCGCGGTTGCTTTTTTTTTGTTTTCAAACACACTGGATTCCTCATACACACTTTAACATGTATATCAATTATATATTTGTTTTCTTTAGGGATTGCCTTTACATGGCAGTTATAAATAGTGGGACAAGTTTTTTAGCTGGTTTTGTAATATTTTCTGTTCTGGGAAACATGTCATTGGAATTAGGAATTCCGGTGAGTGAAGTAGCTGAGAAAGGTAAATGGTGAAATGCCCAAAATCCATTTAGATAGTTATTATAAATATATAAACAAATTATGTGTTTTTAATATTATTATTTTTTATTACAGGTCCTGGATTAGTATTTGTAGCTTATCCAAAAGCTATTTCTCAAATGCCAGCAGCCCCTTTATGGGCAATTCTTTTCTTTTTGATGATTTTAACTTTAGGACTCGGAAGCCAAGTAAGAAAATTTAAATTTTGACTTCACGGAATGACCACATATATTGAATTTGATAATTGTTATATTAATTTAATATCACAGTTGATTCAAGTTGGGGCAGTTGTAACAGCAATAGTGGATCTGTTTCCTGGATTTTTTCACAGGAAGTATTACAGGGAAGGACTTACAGGATATGTTTGTATAGTAACATTTTTGGCTGGATTGCCGCTAGTAACCGAGGTGAATTAGGTTATGTAGTGATTATTGGATAGTTTAATAATTTTGTAGGTACATTTTAAGTTATTTCAGGGTGGGATGTACCTGGTACAGTTATTTGATGTCCATTCAGCAAGTGGTTTCACCCTTCTGTGGGTTGTATTTTTTGAATGTGTAGCTTTGGCATGGATTTATGGTATATATGTATTTTATTTCCAACAATATTTGTAACACTTAAAACTTGAAGTTTTATTGTAACTGTAAATTTTTATATTAGGTGCTGACAGATTTTATAATAATGTGAATGACATGCTTGGTTTCAAAGTGAATATTTGGATGAAAATCTGTTGGTTTGCCATTACTCCACTCATCTGTTTTGTGAGTTCAAAATTGAAGTGTATATGAAATGCAACATGCAAAAAAATGTAATTTTTATTATATTCAATATAGATTATATTTCTCTTCTGCATTATCAACTACAGCCCTGTTACATACAACATCAACTATAAATATCCACTTTGGGCTGAAATATTTGGATGGTGTCTTTCGCTATCTTCGATGATCTGCGTACCGGCGTGGATAGCTTACAAATTAATAATTGAACAGGGACCGTTGAAAAAGGTGAATATATTTTAGACAATGATTGTAAATTATTCAAGATTTTTCCTTGTTTTAATTTAGAAATTTATGACTTTTTTTGGCAGAGATGGCAAAATGTTACCGTGCCATTGATCCGAGACAACCGGTCCCAATTATCATAAATATGTACAAGTATCAATATATATGTATATGCTACAGCAATCAGACAGTTATGATGTGAACCTCATGTGTCTGTAGATTAATTGTATATTACAAAATGGCAATAATAATATTGAAACTCAGCTGAATGTTGCAACTATATAATATTTTATATTTACGAAAATGGGTCGATCATTCACAATAAAATCTTGCTGGAATATATTCATACATCTATTGTTGCAAGTACTTGGCTTATTTTATCTTCAAAATGTAGTTTAATGTTTATTTGTTGGAAAATGGGGTTATATATGGGCACATTTGCAATTTAAAAACAAGCCGTGAAAAGAATAAGTTTTTTGAGTACTATAAGTTTATTTATAAATCGACATTAGTGTAAATTATGAATTTGAGCTTTTAAAGTCCGTCACTGCAAACAAACAAACACCATTCACGACAAACGTATATAATTTAAACTTAGTAATTTAATAAAAAATCTATTAATTACAATCCCTAACCAAAAAATACTTAAGTTTGTCCAATAAATTAGCCGTTTTTTTGCGTATTTTATGAAAGAATAGTGCAGTCCAACATGTTGGACAAATTCGGTATTTTTTCTGTTATTGATACGGTATTAAATATATGGTAATTTATGGATTAATACAGAAAAGGGTTAATTGACAAACTCTTGGTTTTAATTAATAATTCAATGACAGGATAATTTGATTTTTTTGTAAACTATAATGAACATATTAGATACAACTTCAAACGGCAATGCAATCTGGATTTTCCGAATATTTCATTTAATTAAAACGCAAAATATATATGCCTAAATTGTCAACAACGAGGAACCGAGGAACAAAGCGTGTTTGAAATTGAAACTCCAATGGTAGAAGCGCTTTTGTTCATTTCAATGCAATGGACCTTTGATGAATTCGCTGCAGTGCACGCGAGTATAAATTTGTCGCTGCTTTCAAGTGGCATTTTTAATCCACCTGAATCTAATCGATGGTTCATACTACATCTTGATACTATACTGTCGTCGGAATCCGTGAAGATTTTCGTCTCGTCTGTTATAAATATCACATTAGTACTGATTTAGAAGAGTGAAACCAGCGAACGGAACGTTCTAGAGACACCGTCGTGCAACATTCTTGCGTGCCATAAGCCGGCGCGCAACAAAGTATTGCATACGTTGGCTTATGCTTACGAGTGACGTCACGTAGTCTTGCGTTCCCTAGACTTTTACGCAACTTTATTGCGTCGCACGCTCTAGATTGCCGGCGATTTGCCGCCATAGGTTCGAAGATGGCGGAACTGACGGACATGCACGGTCCCAAACGTGTATTTCTACAAATTTCTTTCGATAAAGACAGCGACTTAACAAGACTTTCATCGTTTAATTTGAACCAGCGATTGCGGATTGCGCAATATTTAGAGTTTATGGTGAGTGTGATTTCCTTTTTCATTTCGATTAAATGTTATATTTTGTCGTCAAAATCGCGCGATAAAAATCTTTCCATTGTGAAATAATTCAAGAGTTTTATCAGTTTCATGAACAATTTAATATGAGATGAGTTACGAAAAATGAAACTTTGCTTGAATTTAAACATTTGTTCATACATTAGGATTATAATTTAGCGATTTCCCAAACG
>JAVBJR010000259.1:0-2675 GCA_031546965.1 Dysgonomonas sp. | reverse complement strand
ATCCGATTTTAAGATGTACTATGCAAAAAGCGTTAAAGCATCCATTTCAAACTATCAAAAATTGAAGAAGTGTGTTACTTTAAGACATGCATTATACAGTGTGGTCCTAAAGTGTTTCCTGTTGAGGAATAACTAAAAATTGGTAGCAGATACGTGGTATATGCCCATATATGAAAACAATCAGAAGAGATGGGCCGATCGCTGAGGCATACCGGGAATGACCTTGAGCATGATTTTCAAGGCCACTTGAATTCTACCTCTGAAACCGCGCATTTTAGAATCCTAGTTTCAATTGGAAAGTTGTAGAGCATCACCTAATTAGTCAGGAAAGCACATTAGATTCCTGTTTTGGCTAAGCACAGCCGTGTACGGAGCGCCACCTTTTCCGCTATGTGTGCATTGCAGGGCAGCCATAGAATTTAGAAATTCCATACTAATCCAAGCGTCAATTACAATCACAAATGTCTCAGATTATTGTAATTCCAAGTTTGAACTATTGTAGTTGCACGATTATCATTGTAAGTATGAAACAATTCGATGGTTGTCCTGCAATGCACACATAGCCGAAACGGTGGCACTCTGTACGCGGCTGTGCCTAGCCAAAACAGGAATCTAACGCGCTTTCCTGACTAATGAGGTGATGCTCTACAACTTTCCAATTGAAACTAGGATTCTAAAATGCACAGTTTCAGAGGTAGAATTCAAGTGGCCTTGAAAATCATACTCAAGGTCATTCCTGGCATGTCTCAGCGATCGGCCCACCTCTTCTGATTGTTTTCGTATATGGGCATATACCACGTATCTGCTACCAATTTTTAGTTATTCCTCAACAGGCAACACTTTAGGACCACCCTGTATAACCTGTACATAAAACATTGTAATGGTTGCAGTATATTTGAAACGTGTTAAAACAAAACGTACTGAACTATACAATTCCGCAATAATTCGCACACGTCATTGCACTGCGAGCCGCATTAATATTTTTTATCATATATCTGTGGTAGACCTTCAAGTTACAAGTATGCACGACGGCTGTAAATGGTGTATTCTCCATCTATCTTGCATGCATGAGCCACAGACAGGCATAAGGATATGTACATACAGTATATGCAAAGGTTAGCACACCTATTGCATTTAAAAACAAAAATACATTTTCCATTAATCTCGCAATGATGGTGCCATATCGCGCTCTTCTGCCAGCAATTGAAAAAGATGGTCAGACATTTGAAAATTGACAAAGGTGGTTGTACAACAATAGATTTTTCGCAGAAATTCTTACGTACCACCAACGACCATGACCAATGATTTCTATTTTGCACAAGGAAAAACGCTTGCAATACCAAAAAGGGGAGAAAATTGCAAGGCTCATATATGCAGGAGGTGAGTGCACCATGTATATGATATAGCAAGCAGCGCTTGCATATACCAAAACTTTTATGTTTCCCGCATCATTCTTCACCCTTTATGCGCATTTTGTTTTGCGGATCTGCAATAGAGACCGATACTGTTTCTGCCTCCCGCCTGCATGCAAGAATAGCATTCACTTTGTGCACGGCAAAAGCACTAATTGAGACGAAAACAACGCCACTTGAAAAGCGCGTCATCAATCATGCGCCTAACAAAATGGCCGACAATTCGCGCACCAACAACACCGTGCATTTCCTTTTTTGCCCCTCTAACATGCCAGTTTCCTCATATCATCCATATACATCATTTTCCTCCTTTTCATCCGCTCAAGATAGTCGTATATAATGCGGATGGTTACACAAACTGCAAAATAGACAGACCATTACATTTTCTCGCTCGTGCAATTCAACTATAAATGGCCAGAATTTCAGATAAAATTTCAAGATGTGTATGCGTGTGTCTATGCGTACGGCATTTGAAACCGACGCGAAAATCTAACAAGGAGATGCAAGAATGAACTGTGAAGAAAAACTAGAAATCAGATCGCAGTCTTAAACGAACCGTGCAGCCGTGATAATCTGAAAAAGGACCGTGACTGACTTGGAAGTCATGCAGAGCACATGGTAATACAGAACTTCCAATTGAATGTCACACACTTTATACCGACACTTTCCATATCGACCAGCAACAACAGTGTTTGAGAATCCTTTCTTTCGACATATATAGGAGGAACATGGAAAGTCCATATAGATCTCAGTTGTCAGTTTTCACTTTCAGTCAGAGAACCAGTAAAAGGACTTTATTGCAAAACAGTTTAATGCACACCTCATTATTTTCTGTCCATTGCAGATCAGAGCCAGATCTGCTTGACTGCCCAATTTTGGATCTGTCACAGAATGTTATTGGAATGCATATACCGTAAATTTTCTTATTGAAGCCCGGGCTTCTATTCAAATTGGGACTGTTCTGGACCGGCTTGTATTAGAAACCCGGCTTCTATTAGAGACCGGCTTTTATATGTATTCCATTAAAAATGTGCGACAACATATTGCAAAAATACCATGTATACCATGTATGCTCACACTGGTCTCAATGTTGCAACCTCAATTAAACAATTATCAAAACTATCTTTTGATCTTTAATTGACAGAAGGGGGAGGTCTTTTGTTGCACAGTTCAGTGCACAAAACCGCCGTTATCAAGGTGCCCAGTATAGGAAATTTAACCCGTGAGTTTGAAAACAAACGCGTTTTCAACGTTAAATAACGG
>JAVBJR010000065.1:0-4814 GCA_031546965.1 Dysgonomonas sp. | reverse complement strand
CGTATCGAGGACCGTGGCGTTTACACGTGCACCGCGGAGAACAGTCAGGGCGTGGAACTGGCTTCGGCAATAATTGAAGTGGAAAGTAAGTAGGATTTCCAATTTGGAACGTTGTTTCAATGTATTATTGCCATTTGGAACATTCTTTTAATGTAGTATTGCCATTTGGAACATGTTTTAATGTAGTTTTGCCATTTGGAACATTTTTTTAATGTAGTATTACCATTTGGAACATTTTTTAATGTAGTATTTCTATTTGGAACATTGTTTTAATGTAATATGTCCACTTGGAACATTCTTTTAATGTAATATGTCCACTTGGAACATTATTTTAATGCAGCAGCCCCATTTGGAACATTCTTTTAATGTAGTATTGCCATTTGGAACATTTTACAGAGCTATATTCCCATTTGGAACATTGTTCTAATGTATCAGCCCTATTTGGAACATTCTTTTAATGTAGTGCTTCAATTGGGAACATTATTTTAATGTAGCAGCCCCATTTGGAACATTATTTTAATGTAGCTGCCCCATTTGGAACATTATCTTAATGCAGCAGCCCCATTTGGAACATTATTTTAATGTATGTCCACTTGGAACATTGTTTTGATGTAGCAGCCCTATTTGGAACGTTCTTTTAATGTAGTATTTCCATTTGGAACGTTGTTTCAATGTATTATTGCCATTTGGAACGTTGTTTCAATGTATTATTGCCATTTGGAACATTTTACAGAGCTATATTCCCATTTGGAACATTTTTCAAAGCTATAATCCCATTTGGAACTTGGTTTTAATGTAATATATCCATTTTAACATTGTTTTAATGTAGCAGCCCCCATTTGGAACGTTCTTTTAACGTAGTATTATCATTTGGAACGTTGTTTCAAAGTATTATTTCCATTTGGAACATTGTTTTAATGTAGGAGCCCCATTTGGAACATTGTTTTAATGTAGTATTGCCATTTGGAACATTTTACAGAGCTATATTTCCATTTGGAACATTTTACAGAGCTATATTTCCATTTGGAACATTGTTTTAATGTAGTATTGCCATTTGGAACATTTTACAGAGCTATATTCCCATTTTGAACATGATATCAAAGCTGTATATCCACCTGCAACATTTCAAAGCTGTATGTCCGTTTGGAACATTATTTCAAAGCTATTGTTCCATTTGGAACGTTATTTCAAAGCTATAGTTCCATTTGGAACGTTATTTCAAAGCTATAGTTCCATTTGGAACGTTATTTCAAAGCTATAGTTCCATTTGGAACGTTATTTCAAAGCTGTATTTCCATTTGGAACATGATTTCAAAGCTGTATGTCCACCTGCAACAACATTTCAAAGCTGTATGTCCATTTGGAACGTTATTTCAAAGCTATAGTTCCATTTGGAACGTTATTTCAAAGCTATAGTTCCATTTGGAACGTTATTTCAAAGCTGTAGTTCCATTTGGAACGTTATTTCAAAGCTATAGTTCCATCTGGAACACCGTTTTTGCATTATTATTTGTACTTTCACAGGAAGGGAACCTCCAGCCATCG
The DNA here is from genome assembly GCA_031546965.1 of Dysgonomonas sp. GTDB lineage: Bacteria > Bacteroidota > Bacteroidia > Bacteroidales > Dysgonomonadaceae > Dysgonomonas_A. The sequence continues at coordinate 3,269 of JAVBJR010000065.1, read as the reverse complement.
AGATGTACCCTGGAACGAGCCAGTCCATCACGCAAGGCGGCAGTGCCCTGTTCCAGTGCCGAGTGGTTGCCGGTGCACCAAGTCCGGACATCACTTGGGCCCGCGCGGATGGAAGACCGTGGCCCTTGTCCGTCGAGATCCTCAATTCAGTCATCAGGTTCTTCGTCCGCTTACTACTTACCGTCGGTTACAACGTTGTTCCGTTGCCGCGTAGTACTCAATATCACCGTGTTCCAGGTTCAACCGGGTCACCGGAGAGGAACAAGGGCAGTACATCTGCACCGCGAAGAACGATGCTGGGTCTGTTACGGCAACAGCAAACCTCGCCATCAGAGGTAATTAGTTTGTCGTCCGCACCATCTTTTTTAATCTATTTGGGTTAACCTGGAATAAATCGAACCTGGTGTGCCACCGATTGGCTGCAACCCAGAATCTCCTTAGAAGAGGTTCACTTTTAAAATAGTAAAACATATAAATATGCCTACATCCTTGCCTAATGACGACAATAGAACACGACAATAAGAATGTAGGGCACGTTTTAACACCTTGGATAATCTCGACAATAAATATTAAATCACCCAACTCGATAAGATCGGATATTGAGAGAATATTGAATTGTTTTAGTAAAGAGAAGTAGTCGTATGACACTCCAGTCCATTGAATAAACCATTTATAGAGGAAGGAAATAAATCCACGCTACAAACCCTCCAATGTAGCTGAGCAACGAGCCCAATTAGCAGAGCAAAACAGTAGCTTAGATCGTATAATAGAGATGTATATTATTACTAGAACATTGGGATCATTAATTTTAAACATAAGGTGAAAAATCTATATCAATAAAAGGGAGTGTCTGTCGGTCTGTCTGTCCGTCGCGATGCATTTCCACAATTTTCATGCTATCATCTTCAAACCTTCGAGGGGGACGCGGAATTCCCTTACCCAGGTCGCAGAGGGTCTGGCAACCCCCGCCTCCTATGTGTAAAATGCCCAACACCTGGTTTTCCAGCACTGCTCCCCGGGGCTGCAGTTGCTCAGGGAACCTGGGAACCAGGGCTGTTGTCCAGGGATCCGGGGCTATTGTCCAGTGATCCAGGGATTGCCCAGGCAACCGGGGCTGTTGCCCAAAGAACAGGGGCTGTTGTCCAGGGATACGGGGATTGCCAAGGGAACGGGCTGTTGCCCATGGATCCGAGGCTGTTGTCCAGGGATCCAGGGTTTGCCCAGGGAACGGGATGTTGTCCAGGTATCCGGGGGATTGCCTAGGGAACCAGGGCTGTTGCCCAGGGAACAGGCTGTTGTCCAGGGATCCGGGGATTGCCCAGGGAACAGGGGGCGGTTAGCAAGGGAACGGGGGCTGTTGTCCAGGGATCTGGGGATTGCCCAGGGAACCGGGGAAGGTGGGAGGCTACCTGACCCGTCCCCCCTCCACACGCCACGTGATGCCTTCAAAGCCCTTAAATGCAGTCACAAACCTATAAACACCATTGCGTCGCATTGCCACAATTAGCTCACGCGCGACCACCCAACCCCTTCATGTACTTCGGCTTTACAGCACCATACACCATTTCACATACCCCTGCGGGCAACGCCTGGCTTTTCAGCTAGTAGCAGATAATGCCCTAATACATTCAGTAATCTTATTATCCACATGACTACCAAATAACAATTTTGAGTCCCACATTGCACCCTAATCTTTTACCACGTCTACCCGTTTTAGGTCCACGTCATTAATTTTATATTTGATGTGCAAAACATTTAAATTTCGAGAGTACGAGATGACCACTGACTTCTGTGCGTTCAATCGCATCCCATTACGGAGAGCCCAAGTTTGAATACGAGTTAGGTCGCCTTGTATTCGAGACGCATCCTCCATGTGAGTGATTTTGTCTCCTATCTTAGTATCATCTGCGAATAAAAGATGAATATTAGCTTGCAGGATAATAATTAAGTCATTAATATATATTAATAGACGGTTGCCACAATAGACAGGTTTTACTGTAAATTGCCGTTAAACTCAATCAATGAAAGCGTACAGAAGATGGGAAATTGGTTTCGTAGGAGATCCATCTTGGGGGGAAACTTCCTCTTTTTAGGGAGAGTGCTCTTATAGTGAATGCTGCTATAACGAGGGTTAACTTCCCCGTTAGGTGTTCCAACAATCACAGTGTCACCGAGCAGTCCTTACACCGCGGTCACCGGCCAGAACGTTCGCTTCGAGTGCCGCGGCCACGGAAGCCCTCTTCCGAACGTCTCGTGGAAACCGTTGGACCGGCCCACATTCCTGTGAGTAGCATCGCGTACCGTGACGTCGTCGGCCGATCTGGGAGTGAAACGGAGGGTTTGTTTTTGGAACACACAGAGATGCGCGAAAGATTTCTTCCGCTGTCGGCTCGACTGCGGAAGACACTAACGTGGCGGCGTTGGAGATTCATCAAGCGAGACGAGAGGACAGCGGCTACTACGTGTGTGTGGCTTCCAATGAGGCTGGAACGACGGAGGAACGGGTGCAGCTCATTGGTCAGTATCACTTACATATACTCACAGTGCATTTCGTCTCATGCTATTTGGTTCTAAACTCTGGATAGAGTAATATAAAAACCTATTATTTTTCAGTTTCCGATTCACACGTATCCCCTGGAATCGACGTGGACCGCAAGGAGTTCATCGTCGACCAGGGAACCCGAGCGGAACTACGGTGCGCGGTTGTAGGTAAGAAACGAAGATGGTTACAATATTAGAATCGGTTTATTTGGTATATATGGCAAGCCTGTGTGTGTTGAAATCCTTAAATTTATCAATTCGTTTCAGGGGAACGGAGCGTCGAGCTGAACTGGATACGAGGGGACCGCGGCGTGATGCCCGTCCAGCACGACATCCAAAATGGTGTACTCACCATCAATAATGTGAGGAAAGAAGATGCTGGCGATTACACCTGCCTGGGGATCATTGACGGGTCTACCAATTTCGCGGTGTCCACTAGACTCGTAGTCGTAGGTAAGCGAATTTATGTCGAAACGGTTCGCGCGACTATTTACGGCTCGAAAGATTCATTATTTTCTCTCTTAATAATATGTTGCCGCTATGTAGGAAAAAGAGGTATGGTGATTTATTTAGCTATTTAATGAGGGTTTTTAGTAATTTCAATTTAAAAAAATATAATAGCTATCGGGATTAATAATGTCAAATTAAAAACAAAATATAATGAAATAACGGGCGGCTGGTGGCGCAATGGTTAGAGCACTCGCATTGTACCTCTGTGGTCCCGGGTT
>JAVBJR010000635.1:0-3853 GCA_031546965.1 Dysgonomonas sp. | reverse complement strand
TAAAAAGGATGTTCAAGCGTTAGAAAGGGTTCAGAAAAGGGCAACCAAACTGATCATTGGGATGGGGGGTTGTCATATGAAGACCGTTTGAGGGAGCTTAAATTGTTTTCGTTGGGAAGGCGCAGAGTAAGGGGTGACTTGATTCAGGTTTTTAAATTTATTAAAAATGCTAATTACCCTCGAGCCAAGTATTTTTTTTCAAATGGCTGGGGAGAGCAAGACGAGGGGACACCGTTTCAAATTGTTGAAGCAGAGATCCCGACTATTGATGCGGCAACACTTTTTCTCTCAAAGGGTGGTTGATGAGTGGACTGGGTTGCCAAACGAAGTAGTGGAAGCGATAACGGTGGCGGGTTTAAAGAAGAAATTGGACGAGTTTTTCAATAGTATCGGTCGCATGTAGGACTTTCATGACAGGGGCAACAAAGGTGGGCAATAGCCTGTTGTTGCCCGACTTATTGTATTGTATTGTATTCACAATCCTTGCTTTATATCAATGTGCTCACGTCCCCACTCCCCTCTCAGTTTCTGCACTCTGACTTGTCTGTTTTGCTTTATCCCTCTATCCCATTCCTTATCTTATATTGTTAATCTTTTCTTTCCCTATCCAGTACCATTAACCATCTCCTTCCCCTACTTCCACCACCTTCCACCCCTTCACCATCTCACTCATCCCTCCACATCCTTCTATCACATACTCAAGTGTCACTTCTAATCCATACAAACCCTATATTCCCTTTCTCTCCAATAGCTAGCAGACCACACCTCTGCACCCGTACTATATCTTGCCAGGAGTACCTTATCTTTCTGCCACACATCCTTCATCCCTAAATACTGCGCAACTAGGGAGTGGCAACTAAGGAGTGAAGAAGCATGTACATTGATAACATGGAAAGTGGTGGAAGCAAAAAATAAAAATAGAGATTTTGGGGAATATGTAAAGAAACATGATTTTATATTATTGTTAGAAACGTGGGTGGAAGGGAAAGAGTTGGGAAAAGTGGTGCAAGAGCCTGCCAAAGGGTTTGAAGTGGGAGAAGGTCGATGCACAACGAGTGTGTAATAATGGCAGGGCATCTGGTTGGATGGTATTTGGTGTAAGGATAAATGGAAGCATAAGAGATGGGGTATTTATGACAAGTAATAATACAATAAGGTTCAAAGGGAAATATGGAGAGACAACATGGCATATTGTGGCAGTGTATAATGTGTGTGGATGGGAGAAATTACGTGAAGAGTTGGGGGAGTTAGGGCAGGAGACACAAGAAAACCTACTGGTGGTGGGGGACATGAATGCGTGAATAGGGTTGAGAAAGTGGTGATGCTGAATGATGGAAGCGAGTGGGAACGAGAAACCAAAGATCAGACCACAAATGGAGAGGAAACAAAGATGATGCAATGGAGGAGGAAAGGCTGGCAATACTGAACAAGTGGAAAAATGGAGATGCACAGGAGAGTGGACATTTGTGGCGGAAAGAGGAAGTTGGATAATAGATTACGGTATTGCAAATGGGAATGCTTAGAGAGATTTGGCAGCCTTCCGTGTAGGGAAAAGGATAGAATCAGATCACATGCCGTTAATTATGGAGTAGAGTTGGGGGAGAAGGGACGCAAGAAGAATACAGGCCACGGGATTGAGATGGGAGGAAGGAGGATGTATAAGTTGGCAGAAGTTGGAGGGGGGGGGGGAATTTAGAAAGAATTTGAGGGGAAATGGGTGGAACGAGAGAAAGAAAAGGAAACAGTGAAGCAATGTTGGGAACAATTGAAACGTGTGGTGGAGAAGGCGAGACTGAAGCAGAAGTATGGGGAGAGAATGAAAAACCCGCAAGCAGAATGTTAGACAAAAGATTGTTGCGAGGCTAGAAGTAGAGTAAGAAAGACTTTGATGGGGGTTACAGTATGCGTTACAGAGGGATTGGGAAAGGAAACGAACTATACAGGGTGCATAAGATCAGAGGAAACATAGGAAATTCGGTGAATAATGTTAAATAAATGAAAACTGTGTGTATGGACTAGAATAATGTGTTAGGGTTTTGTAACCTAAACTGTAAGGGCTAAACGTTATGCATAGTCCCGGTGACCTAGATAAACGTTGTCAAGGTCATACGAAGTCTAGCTTGTGCAGAACGCACTGTACACTAGGCATGTAAATTGGAGACTTGTAGATGATGGAGAAACGAGGTTAGCGTAACAAACAGAACGACATTCAGACAACAAACACGCAAGCTACTGGAAATCAAACATTTCATGGAATGCTTCCGTTCTCAACACTCAGAACATGCAGGAAAGTGTCCCTAGGTTGAGCAAGGCTTCCCAGAACACGTAGCAATGCCATTGCACTGAGTGGAGGGTATGAGAACAGGTTGAAGATGTCAAATTCAAAATTTAATCCGTCATACATGGAATTGAAACAAGGGCTGGGAAGACCACACTATCTGAGGAGTAGGGAGGTGGGTTGGAAGGATAAGATGTTGATAGTGAGATATAGAATGGGAGGGGAATTAGGGACCGCACAATATTGGAGAGAAATACAGAGAGAGTATGCAAAGTATGTGGGGAGGAAGAGGAATCCCTGCCACATGTGGTGGAACAGTGCGGAAAGATGAGGGACAGCCTGAAGGATAAAAGGTTGGGAATCGTGCTGAGGAAAGATGGCGGGGGAGGTGGAGACTGCGGTTAGATAGATAAGGAAAGGAGCAGTATTATAAGCCGTAAAGAAGGGTGAGAGGTAGAGGCAACGTAAGTAAGACATAGACATGATCTTGAGCGGGATAAGATAGAAAAGGGAAGGCATGAGCACACTTAATTTAATTAAGGATAATTTAAGTAAAGGATATAGATTTAATTTTTATATTGAATTGAATGGTATTCATCTATGTGTGTATGCACGTATTTATTTCTTTATATATTTATTAATTAATTTATTTATTTGTTAATGTTTGAATTTATTTAAGTCGAAGCGACCAAGAATAAGTTGTATGGGGAATAGTTGTATCTCTTTTTCAATGCCAGTTAGGGCAAGAAATAAACAACACTACAGGAAGGAAGGTGAATTTGAAGGGGGTAAAAGTGTGGTTATTAGTGTATCCTCATGATATGGTTTTAGTCGTGGACGAAGCAAAACAGATGCAGGAGATGATAAATAGCCCGAGTAGATATCTAAAGAGGGAAGGGTTGGAGTTGAATCATGGTAAGTCCAAAATGCAGATTTTTATGAAAGGAGGAAGAGAGGGAAAGTAGAGAAGTGGACGTGGGAGGGAAAGAAGGTGGAGGTGGTTAAGGTGTTCAAATACTTAGGAATGATGATGCAGAGTAATAATGGGTGCGGGAAACGTATAAGATATTTAAAGAAGACGGTGAGGGTAGGAATGGAGGTGGTATGGGGGATGGGGAAAGATTTTGGAAAAGAGATGTACGGATTAGATGGAAGTTGTTTAGGGTATTGATTGAATCTGTGATTACATATTGAGCGGAAATATGGGGATGGGAAGAACAATCAGAGCTGCAAAAGGTGATTGCTAAATATTGGTGATGGGTGATAGGTGTGAAATGGAATGTACCAGGATATATAGTACAGGAAGAGATAGATGAGCAAATATAGACGATAATATGTGCGAGGGCATATCGGTATGAAAAGAGGTTGAGAACGGAGGATAAAGAGAGTTGTGTGAATATATGTGCAAAGTGGAAGAATGAGGTGAAGCAAAACTATCTAAGGTGGAGAATAGGGCGGAGGCAAGAACTTGGCAAATTGGGAATGTCAGAAGAAGGGGTATTGGATATGGAAAACAGAGTGTGGGAGGTGACGGGTGAAATGGAAAGGAGAATAGGGGAGAGAAGGATAATGGTG
>JAVBJR010000122.1:0-7500 GCA_031546965.1 Dysgonomonas sp. | reverse complement strand
GCCGTTCAAAGGAACTGAGCAAATATGTTGGATTCCATCTCAGATGTCTGCTGTTCCGACTGATACATTGATCAATGCCTGCGGGAGTAAAACCTACTGTTGGATTTTTGTTAACCCTAATTTTTCCAATGTAAAATACCTCGTTGAATACAGTGCCGGTAAGAGATTCAAAATCAAATTAGCCGTTCAAAGGAACTGAGCAAAAACTTACTTGTATTCGTAAGGTGGAGTCTTGTCCCTCTCTTCGACAGGGGCTCTGCTAATCGCAACTATATGCAACATCCTGTTCCCTGGACGGTATCGTATAGTATACGTGAATTCAGAAAGTTGTTCTGCCCAGCGAGCTACTTGAGGCTTCAAGTCACGTTGAGTGTTTAAGTACGTAATCGCAGAACAATCCGTAACTAGCACGAAATCAACACCAAGAAGAAACGACCTTAGTCTCTTAGCTGACCACACAGCTGCTATCAGCTCCAATCTACTAGACTGATACTTCTCTTGCGGATTCGTGCGACGGCTCACGCAATAAACTAACTGCCACGGTTGGTCGCCCTTACGTTGCAATAACATCCCACCTATCCCAGTTGAACAGGCATCTGTATGCAATTCTGTGACATCTCTTGGATCAAACAATTTTAGGATAGGGGCTTGCATCAAACTCGATCTCAAGTTTTCAAAACATTGTTGACAAGTAGAATTCCATTCAAACTGGCAATTCTGTTTTAACAACTTTGTCAAGGGAGCCGCTCTTGATGCGAAGTTGGCGATAAAGCACCTGAAGAAGCTGGTTAAACCCAGAAAACGTTTCAGTTTATGTTTGTTCTTGGGAGTCGGGAACTCTGTGATCGCTGCCAATTTGCGAGATCCCGGTCGAACTCCGTCAGCAGACACCGAGAAACTCAAATACTCAACGCAGTCCACTGCGAACTCGCATTTCGACAACTTCAATGTAACTCTGGATTCACTTAATTTAATCAGGACCTTTTCCAGTTTCTCCATTAACTCCCTAAAGTTTCTTCCACCGAAGAATAGGTCGTCTATAAAGCACGAAACGATAATCCACATCAGTTCACCCAGTGCAACTGTCATCGCGCGTTGAAATACAGCAGGGCCATTTGCGAGTCTGTAAAACAAACGCACAGGTTCGTAGTGACCATCTGGTGTCGAAAATGCAGCTTTCGGAGCTGATTCATCGTCCAATGGTACTTGATAAAATCCTTGGCAAGCATCCAACAGACAAAAGAACTTCAAGCCAGCCAATCGGTCCATCATATCCTCTATTCGCGGAAGCGGAAATTTATCCTTCACAGTTTGGGCATTTAACTTTCGATAATCGACTGCCATTCTGCTCTCTCCTGTCTTATTAGTGATCAGCAGCACCGGACTACTATAGTTGGAGGTACTATCCTGATGACACCTTGACTCTTCAATTGGTCGATGATGCCCCTGAAAACTTCGCGCTCCTTACAGGATTTTCGGTATGGAAGAACCGCCACTGGTTGACTGCCAGGGACTTCTGAAATGTGCATTGGCTCCATCTTAATGCATCCCAGTTCACTAGGATTAAAGGCGATATCGATATCGATATCGATTCAGCAAGTCACACACTTCGGTGCGCTCAAAGGCCGTAATACAAGGTCCCATCTTTATCTGGTCTTCTTCGATGCGTTCTTGAAATTCAATGAACAGCGAGTAAATTCCCTTGCAGTTCTCGGTCATTCTCGCTCGTACAAGAACTTGGTTCTTTTTAACCTTCAACGAAAAGAGTCCAGTTTTGGAGATGTTCAAATGGATCAAGCAGCATGGATAATGATGACAAAGAAGGACAGTTGCAACGGGAGTCCATATTATCAAGGCACAGAATGAATAATTGACAGCGGTGCAAACGACCATATGACTGACGAATTTGACAGACTGGAATATTATGTTCAAGAAGGAACAATGGTATGAATACCAAATGGGACGATAATGAATTCGGAAGGTAAAGGTACTATCCATATGACCGTTAGCAACGGAATAGGTCCAGTGAAGTTGACACTGAATAACGTCCTATATGTACCCGGATTACAAGCAAACCTGATGTCGGCAACATGAATCAATAAAAGCCAACATAGAATTATCATGGATACTGATTGCATTACCCACATAGAATCAACCCACGTAAATGTCAAAGCCATCGCCAAAAACGTTGGAGGTGTGTATAGCATCCAAGAACTTGGAAACTGGAGTCAACAGAGTGGGGTGCATGCAACTGTGAAGGAGAACTCGCAACTTTGGCATCGACGTCTCGCTCACCTCAACTTGAGAAATGTACGAAAGATCACCGGTATAACAAAAGGTGAAGATGATCAATGCTGCATGACCTGCGCCAAATGCAAAGTAACAGCAAAACCCTTCCTGAGACGAGGTGTGACACGAGCAACTAAGCTTCTCGAACTTGTACATTCTGATGTGATAGATATTATGACAACAGAAGCACTTGGCAAGGAGCGATATGCTGTGACTTTCATCGATGATTTTTCAAGATTTGGGATAATCTACTTCGCAAAGACCAAGGATGAAACTATGGATAAATTCAAGGGACACGCCACGTGTTATGTACCCATTCGTGTTTGAATTCAATAAAAGTTGACGCTGGCCCTTCCAGCAGCAGCCTTCAAGTGGTAGCGGTGCTAGAAAAACCTCTGCCAGTCGTTCTGACGTTAGGCAAACTCAATGCCCTCTTAGCTCCGCGACACTTGGAGAGTGTAATAATAATTTACTCATCAACCTCGTGTGAACGCCTAAGGCAATGTCTCCGTGTCACGTTCGTCTGAATGGGTCCGAAAACTCGTGCGCAGGCAGACCAAGACATACCTCCCAAAGGTACTCATCTTCACTTGGAAGCCCCATCGCCTTCTTACGCTTCACCGACTCGTCGCCCCAAACGGGTTGACCTGTTCGTGAACGCCGTTGCTGATATTCGCACACCTTTGACTGTGCTTTTGCACGATTGTCACCAGCAACAAGCCTCTCGCTTCGACCTGGATGCTCCGGGACCTTCCGGGATTACCCAAAAGTCTTATCGATGAGAATGGTCCAAACTTTGTAGCAAATGTAATGCAAGCGGTCACTGTGTGCCATTGTCATCATTTCTTAGCCAATACCCATGTTCTTAGTGCCTCTTCCACTGGCACTTCATCCAAATGTACACCTTGCCAGGATGGACCGCATGTCATAACCAATATTGTTGGAGCAACAACCTATGAGAGTGCTGCTGTTGCCGATCCTACAACTCCTGTTGGGCGCTATCATGTTTCTGATCTAACACTGTTTGTCCCAGAGACTATCCCAACATCCACTGTAGTACCTCTCAGCCGCAGTGGGCGACCACACAAAGCCCCAGCCACACAACTTAATTCAAATGTCTATATGCCGACGACGGTTTCCTATGTTCAGAGAGGGTGTAATGTAGCAGACACATGTTCATAATAGCTGGTTGCCCTTTCCCATGCTCCCCATGCTCATGCATTCCTGCGCATGATCCTTTGACCACATATATCTACACTTCGGTCCTTGTTTGCAATTATTGTAGTGGACTGCTTTTACTCCATATTTCTTTTAACACTTCAGCCATTAACAATGTCACGGCAGTGCAGTTTATTACAATTTCAGGAAAATTGAAAGTAATATCCGAAGACACGCTACAGCATCTGTGTATAGAATGTTTGCTACATTCCAAAACAACTCTAAAGCAACAAACAACTGCCGTCAGTCGCTCAAGCTGCAATTAGATAAGCTTTTGGACGACAAAGAGGTCCCAAGGAATACTTTGGTGCTTGTTCTGCATCACTACAAATAATTTCTTATGCAAAATTTCTGAGGATTGCAGGGCATGGGAGATTACAATGTGACAGTGAAATCCAAGAATGCGCCATTATTGGAATTGCCCCATATCATAATGCCAGACATAAAGGAAATTATAAGGAACATGGAGCAAAGCGACAACAGCTGCCTGTTAATCACAGAACCTGACAGAAGCACACAAAGACAGATTGCGAATCGAGCCTGGGAGAATGAATGCATTGCAGTTTGTCGCGATGTATTTGGTGTTCAAAATCCTTATGGGGGAAGACCAATGCTGTAAAAATTCAGGATAAGGTACAGGAATGTTCATGTGGACAGAGAACGTGTTTTCATATTAATGCTGTCCTCGATATGTTGGGAATAAGAGAAATAGAAACAACGCGACATTATGTTTTGTCGAATATAAAAGAACGCACAGAAAAATGAGGCAAAAATCGACGAAGAACAAGAGATGTAGAGAGATTTAAGATTGGTGAAGGACCCGATTCACTTATGAGTTTTGCTGTTGAAACTGTGAATTCAATGCCACAGAAAGCTGGAAATACACAAAGTCAAGTTTCTGAACATCAAATGCTGGAAGAGTGCATCCCAACGTGATTTGCATGCTACTTATGCTATTCTACCGGATATAGAAGTTTTTTTTTTTTACGAAAGACAGAATTGGCGGACCAACTGCCAGAGGTGTTAATTAACTGTGTACATGCGACATGAGTTTAGCAGTGCTATATTATAATTTCACGACCTAAGAACCTTGTAATTAAAGCAGTACGGTTGTGGCCTATTTATGATGGGCAATTGCATGTGAATCTGTGATTCCTGCGAGCAAACGAAGCTGCAAATAAATATACGATAATTGTAGATGTGCCAACAAAACGCGATGGACATCATTGGGTGCTAATTGCCGTTAATGACAGGCAGGTGTTTGTCGTGAATTCCAAGATTGGTTGCGCAAGCAATTATGCTATACTATATTATCATGAAGCAATATTTAAAGGTGAAGTGACAGGGGTGAAATTGATGACAGCGATTTCAACGAAAATTTAATTCTAGGTTTGTAGCCATCTTAATTTTGAATCACCCGCAAATTTTTCAAATTTTTTGAAGTGGTAGTTTTTTTTAAATTAATTGAGGCAGTTTCTAATGCGGTAGGACCTTGCGGTAGGAAGTACGTAATTAATGTATCACCAAATGCAGTGTATGGTGTGTCTAACTTGTCAGCGTTCGAGTTGACTCGAAGTCAACGTTCGCGGCTTCGGGATGCACCGACCAATTAGAAAGGCGGGTTGGCGTCGCAGCCAATCAGGACGACACAAAAAGGTTACGGATCTGATCAGGTGAGTTTTACAATATATAAATTTGCGATCTTTTCGGAATTACGATGAGATATGACAAACCAAGGAACATTTGGATTGTGTTGCGACGTTGTAACAGAAAATGCAGTATCACAAGTCAAATTTTATTGTAATTTTGATGATTTTTAAGTTTCAGCGATCCACTATTGCCAACTGCCTTTACAATCCCGTTTTTGCGTGATTTTAATGGCAGTTGGTCGCCACATCAGCGCTCGCTCGCATGTGAAACAGCAAGTGCCCCATACAATGTGCAAACCTCACTGTGCATGCTCAGGAAATTCAAAATACACCAAACTTCAACTACTGATTTCTCTGCGGCTAATCGGTGTTGTATTTAAATTCCGTAAGCGCCAAATGTGTTTACTTTTATGCCTTTTTATAATGAAATTAGTTTTGATGGGGGTTGCAAAATCGTGTCACTTCTCCTTAAACATTGCGAATTGTGAAGTTGAGCTGAGGCAGTGGAAATTCATGAACTCCACCAATGGTTTACAGCAACCAAATATGCATGATTGTCTTGTTTGTTGTGTAACATTTCTACGCCATTGCACGGAGATGCAGGTGAGCTTTTGCCAAGTTTAGAAGTGAGGAAATGGCGTTTACATTTAACCAAACATGTGCCAGAAAGATATTGGCAATTAAAACCTGGTAGCTGTTATGATAAACAAGTTACGAAATGAGAGAAACAGAACACCGCAGAAATATGTTAAAGCCTCATAAGGGGTTCAAATGCCAATTAGCTTACATGCAAAGCAAGTACTGTATGCAAAAAACCAAAACTTACAGTAAATGGCAGTGCACAAACTGCCGAAAATGGTTTCACAAAATCTGAATGGAATGATACGATGAGGGCAAATATGGGTTTTATCCAGATAGTTACTGCAGCCGGCAATCTTGTTAGCATGCACTACTGTACGGCACCACTAGACCACTAACAAATGACATATCGTTCATTTTTGTGGGATGCTTGTCATCATGGCCTCATGCACAAGTTGTTACAGAGGGGGGGCGCAGCTTAGCCATGAATTGAAACAGTCATGAACAAGAACAAACCTTAATTCTAGGGAGGCATTGGCATGAACAGGAATTGTTCTGAACATGATTTGTCCTGAACAGAAGTTGCTATGAATGAGAATGGTCATGAACAAGAAATGTCATGAACGGGAATTGCCATGAACAGGCATTGCACTGAATACGAAGAGCCCTGACTGGGAATTGCCATGAACAGGAATTACCCTGAACCGGAATTGCTCTGAAAAGGAATTCCTATGAACCGAGAATTGCCATGAGTGAGAAATATCGTGAATAGAAATTGTCATGAACCAGAAATGCCATGAACAGGAATTGCCCTGAACCGGAATTATCCTGGAATGGATTTATTTCGAATGATTTATTTAAACCTTTTTCCACTCAGGTCAATTCACAAATCATTGACTTAAACACCCCTGGTGGATACATTGCCAATTAAGATAAGAACTCGCCAGATTTTAATTGGGTTTCGGCTCCAGAGATGGCGCTGCAAAATGCAATGTGTGCTATCATTTTCAGAATGGGGGAAACCTGTTAATTATGTCACCTCAGATTTCAGAATAGGGCTAATTACAGCGCTCTTGCCGCCATTTTGAAAATCGCCATAAATTATGTCATAAAACATACATATTTATAAAACTCGCACCCACTATCCCCTAAAAGGACTTTCGTTATTTCTCACTGCAGGCACCCCCCTGACCACAATATTTCATTTTTAGAAAATTTACCTAAATTTAAATGTGTACACATTTAAAAAAAAACTAGCCATAAATTTGCATAACACAATCATTAATTTTCTTTCATTATATCCCACACTTAAATACAAGTTATATGAATATTGTAATCATTTTCTGCCGCACAATATTTATTATGTTCCTCATGAATTACTTCTATTCAGTCATTTCTGCACACTTTCTTATGCAAAACTTCTGAATGACATCATTCATGGATAACTCCATAGCGGAATTTGGTAACTTATCCACCAGGGGCGCTCCAGTCGGTGGAACATGAATTTGCTGTAAGTGTATAAAGTTAAAATACAGATTTCAGAATTAATCCATTTCATAGCTATTCCAGTTCATGGTTATTCCAGTTCATGATTATTCCCTTTTTTGACTATTCCCGTTCATGACTGTTAATGATGTGTGTGGATCCGCTGAAGAAAATTCACTCTTACTCACTGGTAGGTAACATCAACAAGTGTTCATTTTAATTTCAATGTTACATAGTTACACAGTAACTATAGCAATCTGCAGCATGACATGCAGCAACT
>JAVBJR010000005.1:0-5255 GCA_031546965.1 Dysgonomonas sp. | reverse complement strand
AAGAAACATCATTGGTGAACAAATTAGTGAATGTATAATTTCCAATTGCTGACAGACATTTCGTTCACATGCATGTGGGATGCATGCTTATTGCATTCATATCAATCATTCTCTACATGGTTACAGTTTGACAAATCTATTGGCAAGGAAAGTGGAATATAGGTGGCGCTGCGATTACGCAAAATGGCGCCGATACCGGTACTATCGGGCGTACCCTATGTGTTTACAATGGCTGGCTCCGATTTTCACATCGGATTAGTTCAAATTTTGTAATATGTAGGCGATAAAACACGTTGCCTACATGAAGGAGAGGCAATTCTTAATGGGAACCACAACATTTGTTGTGGTTTACTTGAAAAATAAACGTGATATGTCGAGTTGTGGCTCTGTACGTGTTTGCAGACATCACTTATTAATTACAGGAAACGCGAGTTACGACACAACTGGTTAAAAAACCTAACCTAACTTTCTAAAAATAGTGGAAATGTATTTTAAGATGTATTACGAGCTTCTGAACAATTTATGTTCACGGTTAATTTTCGAATAAACGCTTAGTTCACGCGCGATCGGCGTTTTATGGTGCGATTTTCGATAAACCTTGGGATAAAAATATACACTTCATTGTTGCAAGACCGGTATCGCCGCCATTGTTGTAGTTCGTAAGACCGCCGCCAGGTGTCACCGACTTCTACTTTCCAAGCAAATAGCAATTGACACGAGAGTTGACAAATCTATAGCAATCGGCACGATAGTCGACTCTCCATGCGTTCAGAGTATGACGTATGCTACTCTCTAAACAGTGTGCCCCACCTGTACGATTCGTGGACTGGGCTTTGACTGGGCCAACCAGATGGCACCCTGTTTAGAGAGTAGCACACATCATAATCTGAACGCATGGAGTGTCAACTGTCATGCCAATTGCTACAGCTGTAAAGGTTGTCAGAAAATATTGGTATGTATAGTCTATCCAAGTCCAAGATTGCAGCAAAACGTTGTTTACGTGACCGCCCACTGAACAACACAACCAATAGGAAAGCAATACAAGCTATGCGTAAGGGACACCTCCGTTCACTCCCATGTTACCAATCTCCAAAATGACAACAGTCATAACTTTTTGAATTGACGTCGGCACCCCATATAGGTTCCTATACTCAAACTGTTCAGTTTAGTACCTTCTACCACCTATACAATTATTGACTATTACTTTTGAAACACCATGTATAATGTGGAAACTATGGCTCTTTTCCCATTAAAGCAAAATGTTCATATTTGCTGTAATAAGTTTAGGGAGTGATTTCCATATCACACCTAAACTTTCATTGAATTCAGG
The DNA here is from genome assembly GCA_031546965.1 of Dysgonomonas sp. Taxonomy (GTDB): domain Bacteria; phylum Bacteroidota; class Bacteroidia; order Bacteroidales; family Dysgonomonadaceae; genus Dysgonomonas_A. Next base: position 3,925 of record JAVBJR010000005.1, on the reverse strand, counting down.
ACCACGGTAATATTTTCATTTTATGTTTGATATGCTGTTTGCTAACTTATTTCAATTTGTTTTTCTGAACACAGATGCAATATTTTTACAGCCATTAATGTGTCATTCTCATTTCAACCTGCCTATTGGAAGAAACCATCATCTGAGTCGTAAGGTGTTTTATTTACCAAAGGACCCATCCATGAACTCCGTTAAATAATATGGAATGACCAGTTTTCATAGAATGTCAGTTTCAGATAAAGGAATATTTGTTGTCCCAACAGAGATGTGGCACCATTACAGTTGTGGACTACTGTTCCAATACCTGCTACAACCGCTGTATTTCCAATAGGGCTGGCAAGTTTTCAATTCGTGATTTCCTATACTTCAAATTGAAACAATGTTATATGAGGAACTTCATGCAGATCCATATACTGGACTGGCGAACACACTGAATTGTGATCTAGCGGGAGATAAATATGAAAATTGTTTCATATATTTTAAACCTGGAGTAGTATTTGCATATGGAAGTTGCAGAGTTGATCCACCACCTGAACATGAAAAAAGAATGTGGTGTACCTGTATTGTCAGTATGGATTCTTATATTTTATAATGCAGATAGGAATTTTGACAACATATTTTAATTAAACTCCAGCATCTATTCAAAGAGTTGAAAGAGCAAAAATGCAATGGTAGTAATTTATCATTTGATACTTCTTTGTTTGCGAAATAATTACGCAATTGCATTTTTATAATTGAAACACATTTCAAAGGACTTGGTATGTTTATAATTAGAACCAATTGTTGGTTAAGGATTCATGGGTTAGCACAATAAAATGGTTCTGACACCTGAGTGATGATGGTTCGTGATGAGCCAAAACACGTGTCGTGTCTCTTAGAACCAATTGTGGGTTAAGGATTCATATTCCAAATTCATGTTACAGTAATTAATCCCACATTGCTCACTTGACTAAAAAAAGTAAGTATTTGACAAATTCTCTATCCAGTACGTGAATGAGCGAGCAGGCATGGCCGTGTTGGTAGAATTCCCGACTTTTGTCGAGTAATCCCTGGTTCTATTCTCATGGAATGCCTACTTATTAATTAATTGCATGGGTTAGTTAGTGCAATAAAATGGTTCTGACACCTGATGATGGCTCGTGATGAGTCAAAACACGTGTCGTGTCTCAGAATCAATTGTGGGTCAAGGATTCATATTCCAAATTCATGTGCATATATGCTTTCTGCATAGATAACCACCTGTCCTGTATGGACAAGCATGTGGTAAATATCAATTGATACCACTATAAAGTATATGTAATGCGAAACAGAAAACACTTCATTTGTATTCCTAAATATCTTAAATAATGTTCACGTTTTGAATTGTAATTGTTTATATTAATATTTATAATATACATTAAATGTTAATGAAGTCATTTATATTAACTTTGTAATTTATCATATGCAGGAAAAATAATTATTGATTCAGTGCGAGTCCAGTTTATATGTTCATATTTAATATCTATATTCAACAGACAATAATATCTTTTTTGAATCAACCAATGAGTGGAAAACAGGATAACCTTGCGAACCATGACATTGTAAAATATAACTGCGATAAATGTATTGTTTATTGTACATAGTTGCTGATAGGTAAATGTTATTCATAAATTATGAGTTTATTATACAACTAAACATTTCATATACGCAGTACACACAGCGTGGAAATTTGGTATTTGCGGCTCCGCTCAACTGTATATAAAGTCTCGATTTCTACTCATCTGCTCACTGAAGCAAAATGTTCATATTTTCTGTATTACTTGTGGGGAGTTTCGATCAGTTGCTTGCTGATCCTCGTCCTTGTAAGAAAGAAGATTTCTGCCTTCCTGTACCTGCTGGAACTTGTGACAACAGTCGATGTCTGGCAATTGATTTGAGTGAATTGGCTGCGATAGCAACATAGTTTCAGTTGAATATTGTGACTTTAACCCATTCACTCCTGAATTATCCTTTTGCACAAACATTTCCCAATGTTGACATACCTTAAGAAATTTGGTTTTCTCGTTAATATAAGATACGTAGTCACTCCAGTGTAAACTGTGCCCATTAGAATGGATGCGAGGAGTGAATGAGTTAAACTTTTGTATAACAATTAATGGTACACCTACCGTACTTATTTTACAACATATTGTAATGCAGATGTTGAGAAATATTGCTCACCTATGTACAATAGTCTACTAAAGTATTTTCATGCCAAACCTTGCACCGGGGGGATGGCAGAGGGTGGAGCCCCGGTGCAAGGTTTGGCATGACAATAGTATAGCTCCTTTTAAGCTCTGTGTAAATTTAGGCAAAATGGTCTTGTAATCTTACCTATTTTGAACATGATAGTTTGGAATCAATGGTACCCATTTTTATACATGGAACATTGGACAAAAAGCATTTCTGAAGTATTGCCCAATGAAATACAAGTTTGAGGAGCCTGTGACTTTAAATGGAAAGATTTCTGTGACTGGAGATATTTCAATAAGCTCTGGACCATTGTAAATATTATATTTATTTTATATAATATCTTATTCTTTACTTTTTAATTATTATTTTTTTGTTCAATGAAAACAGCTGCAATTTTTCCACCATCACTACGAAAACATTCACTTTCCAACCTGGCAAGTGCTAATTAAACCTCATAATTTCCTACATATCTTATACATATTCTTATAGAAATCTCGTGCAGATCCAAACACTGGTCTGTCAAACATATTGACACCCAGGAGGAAATGGTTATGCAGAATTATGCACATTATGCATAAAATATTATGCATAGTTATGCAGAGGCCTATGCATAATTATGCAATGCGATGTGCACAATTGTGCACATTCTGCATATAATTTTATGCAGAAACCTCTGCATAATTGTGTTACAAATTTGAAACCTTTTTATGCAGAAAGTTTTCTGCATTGTTGTGCATATTGTGGCAAATATTTTCTGCATAATTACACATGGCTTCGCATAATATTCCCTGAATATTTCTGTATCTTTCAGCATAATATTCCCTGCATATTTCTGTATATTTCAGCATAATATTCCCTGCATATTTCTGTATATTTCAGCATAATATTCCCTGCATATTTCTGTATTGCACATAAAAATGTTTTAAATTTTGTTAAAAGTTCCACACAGATTTAATTACTTTGGCATCACGATCTTTATTTCCTTTTTAAATAAATTTACATTTTTCTGAACATGCATGATTCGACTTAGCCTAGATATTACACAATATATTGCAGTGATGGTTGATGTAGCAATTTTCTTGCTGTTCCATGTTCATGGATACTAAGGAAAAAATGAAATAGTAATCAGTGATCAATATGACATTCGGTATTATTAATTTGTTTTAATTCAGGGTGTCTACCACATTTAAAATATGAAATTCCATTACTTTTCCTGGATTTCCATGACTATTTTATACAAAATTCCAAGTCTTGTTCAGTGGAATCTTAAGGGACCAGAACAATTTTCCACCGCACATAGAAATAATTTAAATAATTTATGGTGCAAAAAAGTCACATTTTCAACAATAAACAGTTTTACACCATACACAGGTTTTACTGTACTGTATTGTAAATCAGTGAACGTATTGTGAACGCATTAAAAAATTTAAATATCAATCATTTTTCGATGGTTTTCCATTACCAATTTCAAATTTCCATGACTTTTGCAGGATTTCCATGATTTTCAAATGTAATGACTTTTCCAGGAAATCCAGGAATTCCATAACAGTAGACACCCTAGCTGTAATTAAATTTAGTAAATATATTGTACCGATTGTACATTGGTTTCAGTAAATGTATATTCCAGTGATATATTATTTAAAACAAAAGCATTATTCTCCATTAAATAACGTTTTTTTTTTTTTAAAAAAAAAACATCCGTGTGCATAAAAGA
>JAVBJR010001070.1:0-3055 GCA_031546965.1 Dysgonomonas sp. | reverse complement strand
CTCAACAGCACTGCAGTTTACCAGTTTCTCAGTTAAAGATGTGTACAAGGTAAGAATAAGATCAAATTGCGCGTGAGATTTTTTGTATAAAATAAGCTATTTGTTTACAGTTCTATGCTGAAACATACGGTGGACAATCTCTTAACTATACATTGGATTTAGCAAACCGTTTATTTGCTCAAGACGGATTTCGTAACTAAAATTAATTAGTATAACGAAATCCCTAGGGCTATCCGGAAAGTAATCGCCGTTCTTTATTTTAAAATACAAAGTTGTTGTAATTTCAAATGTAGATCAACAAAACGTTTAACATTCATATTAACCAATTCTTTTTTTAATATCACTTTATATGTGAAAGTGTTTCTTGGCTGTTTAACATCTGACATAACTACATTTAAAATTCAAAATAAAGAACGGCTAATACTTTCCAGATAGTCATCTTACAAAATTCATTTACTAATTTATTAATTATATTTTACAGCAATATTACCAACCTATCTATCTGCTTTAAATGACTATTTCTTGGCACCATTGCAACTGGTTGACTACAATAATCAGCCTGAAGAAGCAGCAAAAACAATAAACAACTTCATTAACAATGCAACTGAAGGATTGATACCAAACATGCTTCCAGAAAATGCATTTGTTGGCTCTAGTAAGTTAGTTAAATTCCAGAAAAAAAACTTAATGATCCGTGTATATACACAAAATGTCACAATTTCTTTTATATCAAAAACACTGACATTAGAATTTTATTGAACTCACAGATACAGTTCTAACCCTGGTGAATGCCATCTATTTCCGAGGATTTTGGGTCTACAAGTTTAATAGTTCCAAAACAACAAGTGAAGAATTTACCACCTCTAATGGCCAAAAAGTTTCTACGCAAATTATGCAGCAACTTGGAAAATTTAACTATTATGACAGTTCTGCATTAGATTGCAAAATACTGCAATTGGAATACGAAGGTGGAAATATTTCAATGTAAGCTATTATTATCACAGTTATTTCTGCAGATTATATATGTACATGCATAATTCCTAAATAATCTTTTGCTTTTCAAGGACTATAATTCTTCCCAACAAATATGATGGAATTGTGAATCTATTGAATACAATTAGTGCAAGTGATCTCGTTAATTTTGTCAGGAAAGCTACTGTCATGGAGACAGATGTACGTACATTCAGTACATATGCATAATATTAATGTAAACTAATTTTAAGATGAATTATTTTCAGGTGGAAGTCAAATTACCGAAATTTAAGTTTGAAAAGACTTATGATGACACTCTTGTTGATTGCCTTCAGTCGAGTCTTGGAATAGTTGATGTTTTTGCATCGTAAGTATATACAGACAGAGGATATTAGTTGATAGGGTATTAGTTTAAAGAGGTTCTACTGTATAACCAAATATTGAAGTGGCGCATATTGGTTTGCAGATGACTTAATATTAATTTGTATTTATGCAGGACGGCAGATCTAACTGGAATTGCAACAGATGCTCCATTGGTTGTTGGAAAAGTAATCCAGAAAGCTGTAATTGAGGTGGATGAAGAGGGTAGCAAAGCTGCAGCTGCAACTGTCATAGGCGTAGTAGCTTTAGCTTCTATCGACACACCAAAAGAGCCACCAAAACAATTCTATGCTACACAGCCATTCTTTTTCTTCATTTCTGACTCCAGAACTGATGTCATATTATTCTCTGGTGTTTTCATGAAACCAGAGTAAACGTTTTTATAAAAATACATACACAGAATGTACTGTATAACACAACACACAGAAAATGATATTCATGCACTTGGATTATATTGGGGAAGGGATACAATTATTTCCAGACTGCTCTTATAAGATCAGCATATTTATGAATGCAAATGTAACGAAACTTGGTATTTTGCTTTATAAATAAATTATCATCATCAAATCCCTTTAGGATAACAAAAGTTTATTTAATCTGTTTTGTGCGTTTCCCTTAATTGTGATCGAAATATGTATATGTATGTACTGTATTAATTACACAAATCCCGTCCAGGAACTACGCATATACTTAATCGTTTTACACACATTTCTTTACCCAGTTATTCATTGCAACAGAATACCCACGATCATGTTGCGCTTCACTGCAACGAATCCCTGTTTGTGTGGCGAACTCGCTGTTGGCAGCAGCAAAACTGAAATGGCGATTACTCCTTCATTTTAGCATCAATTTGTAAAACCAACGTGTTCATCATAACGTTGTCTTGGTTTTTGTAATTTACACTACCCACCTATCTAAACGGCTGACAAAGTTAGAATCGGCTTGACCTTGAAGCCGGGGTCCAAGGTCATGTGCGATCTGATTTTTGGAATCCTCTACCTCCACTTCCTATTCATTTCTTCAACTTTCACAACGCTATATCTCTAACCATTCCACCGTTAAATCATCATGATGGACTTTTGTACCACCCTGTATAAAACCTAATGGACGAAATTTATACGCATCACATTGCAAACAATATATGCACTAAAAACATATGTGTAAATAAGCATTTCAGCTAGATCAAATGTTACATGTAATTTTGGCCAACTCTGTCAGGTATATCAAGGGGATCGAGTAGCATATTGAACAGTCAAAAAGCATAAAAATATTAAGCAAAGAGCAAATTCAGTATATTCAAGCAACAACATCCACTTTCATGATTATGTTATTTTGTGGTCTAAAATTTGATACAATTCAATGTATTACTAGAAGGAATCATGATATATTATTCAGTTCAAGTTCAATGGCAAATCTAACGTTGGGCATGGGAAGATGTTTCCAATCAGAAGAAAATCAATTTTTCTCAGCATTCAGTTTGTCAACGGCATTGGCAATGTTATACGAAGGTGCAGGAGGCAACACAGAAAGTCAGATCTCAACAGCACTGCATTTTAACAATTTCTCAGTTAAAGATGTGTACAAGGTAAGAATAAGATCAACTTGTTTATGAGATTTTGTGTATAAAATAAGCTATTGCTTACAGTTCTATGCTGAAACATACAGTGGACAATCTCTTTACAATACATTGCATTTAGCAAAC
>JAVBJR010000706.1:0-3093 GCA_031546965.1 Dysgonomonas sp. | reverse complement strand
TTATTTTCGATTTTTTTGTACGATTTTAATGGGAAAGATGTTGGGAAAGTCCATTTTCTGTAGGGTATATGGGGTGCATAGAGTAGGCGTATCATAAGCGAGGGAAAGTCCATTTTCTGTAGGGTATATGCGACAAATGGGTTTAATAGAGTATCATAAGCAAGGGATTATTTATAACAGGATTTTGATATGTTTTAATAATAAATTGGCTTATTTAATACAGTCAACTTCAGGTTGGCTGTAAGGGATGTTGACTGTAATAAGCATGCAGTCAGGTACTTGAATGTTGACTGTAAGGGAATTTGTGCAATTTTACACGGATTTCACACTAAATGGAAATATTTTTTCTGTTGAAAATTACAGTTGATTATAATTAAACTTAGTGCTGACCGAGTATAAATTGGTTGACTATACGGGAACTTATTGCTGAAAATACAACTTGTTGACTATAAGGGAACTTATTCAGTAAAACACATGTTGATTGTAAAGCTACGTGTTGATTATGAAGACATTGTTGATTATAAATTACTCTTGTTGATTATAAAAACCAATGTTGACTATAAGAACACTTATTGGTAATAAGGACACTTGTTGATTATAAAGACACTTGTTGACTAAACTTTTGTTGACTATGGAAACAACTTGTTGACTATATTGAAACTTTTAATCGACTATAATGAATATTTTTGCTTACTGTAATTAAATAACATATTCCTTGTTTACTAAATTAAAAGAAACTTGTTGATTATAAGGAAATTTCTTTATCATAAAAAAGTTATTGAGTATTAAGAAAAACTGTTGATTGTAAGGAAAGTTGTTGAGCATTACAAAACATGTCAAGCGTACAAAAGCAGGTTGATAGTAAAGAAAATTGTTTAGCATATAACAAAATATGTTGAGTATAAAAAATACTGTTGATTGTAAGGAAACTTATTTAGCATAAGAAAACATGTTGATTATAAAGAAACTTAATAGCATAAAGTAACATGTTGAGCATACAATAAAATGTTGATTGTAAGGCAATTTATTTAGCATATAAGAAAACATGTTGATTGTAAGGAAACTTATGTAGCATAAGAAAACATGTTCAATATTTAAAAATACTGTTGATTGTAAGGAAACTTATTAAGCATAAGAAAACGTGTTGAATATTAAAAAAACTGTTGATTGTAAAGAAACTTGTTTAGCATAAGGTAACACGTTGAGCATACAATAATAACATGTTGATTGTAAAGAGGATTGTTGAGCATAAGAAAAACGTTGATTGTAAGAAAACTTGTTTAGCATATAAGAAAACATGTTGTATACTTAACAATACTGTTGATTGTAAGGAAACTTGTTGGATATTTAAAAATACTGTCGATTGAAACTTATTTGTAACATTGCAGCACGGTGGGGCATAGGGCTTCTAAGCTTCTAAGCTTCTAAGCAATGGGCCTGAAGGTGCAGATGATGACCCTCTTCTGGTCACCGATGCTACTAGCAGTAATTCCATGGACCGGTGCAGAAGTGGCCCTTAACCACGGACGGTACTGCGCGTTGAGAAGTGACCCATGTTGCCACGGCCGCATGGACGATTGTGGCGCTTCAATCGCTGGGACCGTTTGCTACTGTGACGAGTTTTGTTTACGTCACACCAACAATGACTGCTGCCCTGATTTTTGGTCAATGTGTCGTGGTCAGACTCCACCCACACCACCACCTGCCCCTATTATTGGTAAGAGACAACCACCTAGTGATCGTATTTGGAACTAAATAACATTTCATATTGCAGGATGTTATTTCCAAGGACGTTATTATGATGCCAACCAAATAATTCGTCTTAATTGCAACACATGGTAATTACATTTTAGCGCACAATTTGGTCTATTGGTCTATTTGGTCTATTGGTCTATTGGTCTATTAGTCTATTGGTCTATTGGTCAATTTGGTATATTGGTCAATTTGGTCTATTGGTCTATTGGTCTATTTGGTCTATTGGTCTATTGATCTATTTGATCTATTTGATTTATTGGTCAACTTGGTCTATTGGTCTATTGGTCTAATTGATCTATTGGTCTATTGGTCTATTTGATCTATTTGATTTATTTGTCAACTTGGTCTATTGGTCTATTGGTCTAATCGATCTATTGGTCTATTGGTCTATTTGGTCTATTGGTATATTTGGTCTACTTGGTCTATTTGATCTATTGTTCAACTTAGTCTATAGGCCTATTGGTCTATTGGTCTATTGGTCTATTGGTCTATTTGGTCTACTTGATCTATTTGATCTATTGTTCAATTTAGTCTATTGGTCTATTGGTCAATTTGGTCTATTGGTCTATTAGTCTATTGGTCTATTGGTATATTGGTCTATTTGATCTATTGGTCTATTTGATCTATTTGATTTATTGGTCTATTTGGTCTATTTGATCTATTGGTCAATTTGGTCTATTGGTCTATTTGGTCTATTGGTCTATTTGGTCTATTGGTCTATTTGGTCTATTTGGTCTATTTGGTCTATTTGGTCTATTTGGTCTATTTGATCTATTTGATTTATTTGTCAACTTGGTCTATTGGTCTATTGGTCTATTGATATATTGGTCTATTGGTCTATTTGATTTATTTGTCAACTTGGTCTATTGGTCTATTGGTCAATTTGGTCTATTGGTCTATTAGTCTATTGGTCAACTTGGTCTATTGGTCTATTTGATCTATTGGTCTATTGGTCTATTTGGTCTATTTGATTTATTGGTCTATTTGGTCTATTTGATCTATTGGTCTATTTGGTCTATTGGTCTATTAGTCTATTGGTCTATTTGATCTATTTGATTTATTTGTCAACTTGGTCTATTGGTCTAATCGATCTATTGGTCTATTGGTCTATTGGTCAATTTGGTCTATTGGTCTATTGGTCTATTGTTCAATTTGGTCTATTGGTCTATTTGATCTATTGGTCTATTGGTCTATTGGTCTATTTGATCTATTTGGTCTATTGGTCTATTTGGTCTATTGGTCTATTGGTCTATTGGTCCACTTATTCTACTTGGTCTATTGCAGTACCTGTAGAGTAATAAGCCCCAGTGACTATCAGATGGTTTGCGAAGAAAAGAC
>JAVBJR010000014.1:0-8512 GCA_031546965.1 Dysgonomonas sp. | reverse complement strand
AAAGGTGTAGTTGAATGAAAAATGATATTAATAACTCAGCATGACTTTGCCAAATCTTTTGGAATAATCATTTGCTTGACTAGAAAGAAGTACACAATGAAATTAACTTTTTTGTGATTACATACCTTTTTTCTGACATTGGAATTTTTGATAAATTTCATCATTTTTGGAGTAATATATATAAGCTAAATTCTCTGTAATATGGTTATCTATAATTAATTTAGGCATTTGCTATTTTATTTTTCTAAAGATAATTTAAAGATGAAGTGACACGGTTTGGTATTTATACTTATACTATGCTGTAATTTACTCAGCCATATAATAAAATACAGTATGTTTGACGTACAATAGGTTGTGGGAATATATAGACAGCCAATCTAAGGGAAAATTGTTAACAGTTCTGTAGCCATGGAAAAACAATTACACGTGAATTGGACTCATTCTGTAGCCATATACTTGTATGCTTGTTTAACGACCTGCAAACAGGTTTGCATTCCTTTTTTGTGTTGTAGGATTGGGGTTATTGCCTATATATGTGCAGCAGGCCTGCAACAAATTCCTCCACATGTTCTATATATGTATGTATACACACATCACATACACACACACAAATGTGGAACTGGGAAGTGCGAATTTTGCTCTGATAAAAATAAATATATATCATATTGCAGAAGTGGTTTTCTGTGCAAAAGTGCTTGTCACTATGTGTGCAATTTGGGTGTGTGGGGGATCTGGAAGAAGGGTGTACAAAGACGACTGATGCTTGCATATAAATGATGATTTTATGCCAACGACACAAGGGGCCGAGGCATAACGCTCTTTACTGCTGGATAATGAGGTGCGTGAGTGAGGAAAAGATGTTAATGATGCCGCTTTATAGATCGGGACAGATTGTGCCGGCCGAGCACACCACTTTATGTCTTTGCTAACTTCGGCACAAGTGCTACATTATGCCCACGTTTGCATGCAGCAAATTCCCCATATATGCACGTGTACACCAATGAAATCCTACTATATACAGCAGGCAGTATACACAGTGCAATACAGCCAACACCCTTATCTGGAATTCCATAGCTTTGAATACTGAAAGTTTGTACACCAGGAAGTATAAGAAAATGGTGATATATGGATGTGCTGAACATTGGCATTGCTGAAATGGTGTCAAATCAAGATAGCAGTGATGATGATGCTGGTGATATGGCATTATCAACATAAATAATACATAACAGCAAAACAAAGTGTTGCCTTAAATTAATATGTATGCCCCAGGGTGAACATACTCAACTAATTTGCACATACTACTGATGTGTATAAAGTGCCATGTGTTAGCAAATGATGACTCCATTGTACTATATAACATTATCAAATCTAATGAATTTCAAATTCAGAATGACATCTTTGGCCTCCAGTGTTTCGAAAAAGATCGAGATTGTGGAAGTAGCTGCACAAATAGCACAATGAATACAAGATCTATATTTAGCATATACAGGTTGGAACCTCTGTAAGGTGGCCCACCCAAGGGATTGTTGCAAACAGGATAACATACGGAAGTGGTCATCATAAGGAATGAAATTTACATTGCGTTGTGAACGTTAAAGCCTTGAAAATGTCACTTTAGGGAGGTGGTCAGCTATGGAGGTTGTACATTTTTTTACATGTTTGATTCATATTTGATTCATATTTGCCTTATGTGAGAAAGGGAATTGGAGAGTTGCAATATTGTTGTGTGGTGTCATCATATTATTAGGTAAATTACGTGCTTCACTGCAGTGCAGCATCTCATCTCACGTTTTGCGCTGCTGCACCTGTTCGTTGTTTTTGAGAATCCGTGTAAAATTTTACGTTCCTCATACACTGGTAACACGTGCATAATCTGATTAATCTTTGGAAACACTACAACTTTCCAATTAAATATACGGCTGTACTGTGGGGCCACAGAGAGAAGACATTTGCCTAGGGCGCAGAGGGGAGGAATGATCCAAATGGAGGGGGGGTGGTATTTGGCTTGCTCCTGGGCAGCAGAAAACTCCCTGTCAGTGGATGACCATCCCCCCTCCATTTGGACTATTCCTCCCCTCTGCGCCCCAGGCAACCGTCTTCTCTCGGTGGCCTCACAGTAAATCCAGACATTCAAAAGATACGCAGTCATTTTCTTTGAAAATACATGTCAAGTAGAAAATGTCATACAGTCGGATTCGCCATATCTACTTCCATTACCATTACCAATTGAAATCTAACAAATTCCTGATAGATCACAAATTATTCGCTCAGAAACTTCTACCTGTATAGCACCATGTATATGTGGTGACCTGTCCAGTATGATGACAGCTTACTTTTTTTCTCCATTGGAAGCAAATGGCAGAACATCTTTCAAATACCTTGGGATATCATTTATATACTCCCATGTAGTGCGTGGGAATAAGGAGCTGCAAGGGGCGGTACGTCATGCCGTTTTGATTAAATATTTAGTGATTGCTGTAGTCCATAATATTCAAGGATAATTTTTATTTCATTACTTCAAAGACATATGTTTTCTAATTTTGTATTTCAATTATGTCCTATAAATTTTATTGAGCAAACTAATTAAGTGTAGAATGCACATTCACATGTTTCTTAGCTTTAGGTATACAGGGTGTCCAAAAGTCTCTTGCACCTTCGAATAAATTTGGAACGGTAAGAGGTATTCACAAATGGATTCATAGTCCTGCACGAGTAATACTCTGGCATGCATTGATTATATGTTGCTGCAAGTCTTCCAGTGATTCTGGACATGATTTGTGCACCAAAGACTTCACATGGCCCCAGAGAAAAAAAATCTAGTGGTGTGAAGTCTGGTGACGGGATTGCCAAGGAACAGGTCCATGTTTGCCAATCCATTTGTCCTGGAACAATCTTTCAATAAATTGGCGAGCTATGTGGGACGAATGAGCAGGTGCTCCATCAAGCTGAAACCACGTGTGTTGGGCTATTGCCAGTGGTAGATCCTCAAAGTAATCCAGGACAACACCTTCAAGGATGATGTCACGGTACCGAATTCCACCCAGAGTTCCATCATAGAACACTGGTCCAATAATGCTACCAATGTGAATACAACACCAAACGTTCATTCTCCTCCAGTTCACTTGGTGTGCTACCTGCCTCAGCCAATGGGGATTGTCCTGGGACCAATGATGTGAGTTGTGCCTATTGACGACGCCATTGCGGGAAACTGTGCTTCGTCTGTCCACACGATGCTGGAAACTGTGTCTGCAATCTCATCAATGGCCGATAAAAGCCAATTACAATAATCAAATCGTAAACGTGGGTCCTCCTGTGTGAGTGCCTGATGACAGTGCATATGATAGGGATGGAAGTTGTTCTGATGGAGTACATTGTGCACAGACGAACTGGAACATCCGACGTCTTCAGCAATGGCTCGGCAGCTGACATGAGGATTGGCATACACAGATGCCAGAATTGCTGTCCTATGTAACTCATCCTGTGCTGTTGGTGGTCTACCTTGGTGGGGGCGTTGTAGCAGACTACCAGTGTCCCGCAATCACTGAACAACGTATGCAATAGCTTGCCTCGAGGCACGGCGACGTTCAGGGTATTAGCCATGATGCATTCGAGCAGCAGTAGATGCGTTCTCATGGGTGTCACGTTCCGCGGTTCTTATTTCTGCAAAGTTGGCAACAGTTTGTAGAGTTGTGGGCCGTCCTCCAGGTGTCGCTTATTGTATGGCAAATCAGGTCACGTGGTTGGTTGAATAAAAGTAAATAAAGTCATGCCGTCAAAGAAACATGTGTTATTCAGAGTTTTATTCAACAGACAGAGTTCAGTGTTAAGAAAAACAGTGTAGTGTAATTCATGTGTGTGACCCTTATGAGAAGGTCTGAACAGTGTATGTGGTCAAGGCAGCGAGTGCTGCTGACTGACGATTTGGAGCTGGGCACGAGCCCTTTTATACACAAAAAGGAGCTCTCCGATTGGCTCTTAGAAAGAGGGCGTGGCTACGAGAGCGCCCTCTGTACGAAAACATGCGAATCGGGAACAGCGCCATCTGTGTAGCGGAATGCGCACTAAAACAGTGCACCATCTAGCGGTAGAACGGCGAAGTAACGAGAAATACGACGAGATCGCTAATACAATAAAATAATGGCGGGGCGACACGGGCATCACAATACCCCCCTTGCAAATTCGAACGCGTATAGAGACGATAGAGCGAAACTAAATGGACGAATTCGGCACTTGCGGCGTGCGATTTGTAATTTAAGTAATCTAGTCGCGGTTGTCCCGCTTCTTGGATTTCGGTACCACGAGTGGTGGTGGAGCCTTAGTCATCATGGTCTTCCACTTTTCGCGGCGTGTTGATGGTGCTGATGGTCTTTGCGGACGTGTCGGGACTAGACACGCAGCCGATTTCGGGAATCGGCAGGATCTCGGTAGTGGGAACGGGCGGCGTTGTCATCGGAGACAGATGCGGAAGCTGAGGTTCCCTTACTTCGCTGTTGATGGTCCAGTCCAGAAGCTGCTGCATCTGGTTCGCGAGTTCTTGTTTTTGTAGAAGCATCCGGCTTTGAATCTGCACAGCTTTTACTGCGGCGGTGATAGCTTGGAAAGCTAAACGAGTCCCTTCTTGGTCCATGGTGATGGGCAGAATGGCTTTGTATGCGGACCATTGCAAGGAGTCTTGCAGGCGTCACACGGGGGCGCGCTGGTCGACCAGGATGTGGAACATCCGGATTGGCTGCTTGAGTCCGGTTGATGGGTCTTTGTTGAGGTCGATACTCCTTCGGGTCGTTGACGTGGAAGGTGATCTGATGTCCTTGAAGTACGTACGTCACAGGCGATGGGACCTTTGTGATCACGCATGGACCTTCCCACCTGGGTTGCAGCTTCTTCGTTATGGCGGCGGCGGCGTCAGAGAGGGGGTGTGTCCTGTAGAGGACCTAGTCTCCCTTGTGGAAGAGGATATGCTGGTGAGACCGATCATAGTATTTTTTCGTGATGAGACCCTGTTTGAAGGCTTCCTCTTCGGCTTCGGCGAAGGCGAGACTCTGTCCGATGCGTTGTTGCTCAGGTTCGGTGCTCGTCGAAGGTAGATGACGCGGATGTCTCCCATAGATGAGGTACGCAGGTGTGTGTCCTGTTGACGTTGACTGATGGCTAGCTGTCCTTATGGAAAAAAGAAGCTGCGCTAGATGCTCATACCACTTTTGATGATTCTCTGCGAAGATGGCTATCTTGGAGTAGAGATCGCGGTTGGACCTTTCGGTCGGGTTGGACTGAGCATGGTATCCCGGGGTGAAGCGCTGTTTGATTCCCAGCTCCTTGCAGAGAGGTTTAAACGGCTTTCCCCTGAACTGCTTCCCGTTGTCGGTGTGGATGGCTTCCGGTGTCCCGTAACGGCAGATGACATCCTCCAGGAAGAGTTTAGAGATGACGGCGCTGGTGGCGTTCCTTATTGGAAAGGCTTCAACGAATCGAGTCGCGCTGTCTACGAAGACTAGTAGATGGCAGTTGCCACGTTTGGTCTTCGGAAGTGGGCCGAGGAGGTCCGCGGAGACTTCCTGCCATGGTTGTGTCCATGTCTTAGGGTGCAGAAGACCTTTGGCTTTGGACTGCTCGCTCTTGAAGCGTTGACAGGCATCACAGGAACGGGTGTACTCTTCCTTGCACACATGTGATTGGAACGAAACGCTCCACTGCAGTGCACAATTGTGTTACATGAAAACATCAATTAAAAACATATGTCCGTCGGAAACACTTGCAAATTGGCCAAAACTGTTGGAACACCGTGAGCTACAACATTGCAATTGGGTGTGATCAATTCATATGTTTAGTTTCCAATTTGGAACATCGATGACCTTGAATATTCCACTCAAGGTCACAAATTTTTACTTATTTGGAGGGCCCCTTGATACTAGTGCAGGACAATGAATCCATTTGTGAATACCTCTTACTGTTCCAAATTTATTCAAATGTGCAAGAGACTTTTTGGACACCCTGTATATGTAAAACAGTTTATTATATGAGTTTGTTTACATTAGTATTTTTTTCCTTTTTTTGTTTTTTCGCCTATTGAAGATTGGTCGAACCTTGACCCTGAAGATGACACGCATGTGTCGAAACATGTCCGTCCATTAAAAAAAAAGACCTTATACCTATGAGTTTTGGAATTTATTCGCCTGCTGCACTAAATGAACTTGTAGAGAAAGAATGTATGGGTATGATGCTTGGACAAAAAATAATTTATAAATTTCTGAATTCCCATAAAAGAAATAAGAAATTTTAATCACAAAATGTGAATATGGTCTTATGTATATCAGAAGTGAAAAACACCTTTATTCGAAAGTGCTGAATCATGTCCATGCTGACAAGTAGAAGTTACCCTTTTGTTAAAGGTTTCCTTAGCAATATCATACGGACCCTCAACTTGGCAGTGCCTTTTGCTAAGGGAATCCAACACCCAGTCAACATGGACGCAGTGGACATTACTTTGTTGAAAATGTTTATACTTCTCTCTTTCTGGGCGGAGGAGAATAAGGTGTGATGTCATCACTACATTTCTGATAAAATATACCACCGTTTTATGTGATGCTGTCTCGGTTAACTTTCTACTCGACGCCCCATAATTGTGTTGTCGGGAATCTGATTCCAAGAAATATCGGGCACAGTTACCAGAATTCTCGCAAATCCAGTGCATGGATGAGGTTGCGGTGACTTTCTTCAAAGCATTTATGAACCCATTCTGGCATCATTATGGGAATTTTGTGTTGTACGGCAACGTGGTATTTTTCAGAGCCAACATTCCCGGCAACCAAATGTGTGACAGTCTCAGTTATGGCACAATTTACGGTACCACCCATCATACGTACTTTAAAGTAAATTTCAGACAGAGTGAAAGGATCGAAACCGGTGCAGCAAATGACGAGGTTCGTCATCGTTGGGATTAGTATTGGATGAGCCAACTTTGGCAATGGTATGTCCTTTTCGATACATACCATGAACCATTTTGTTCCAAATATCTTGGATCAAATTTTGCTGAACCTTGGGTCTTGGACATCCTCACATACGAATACACATTGTGAGTGTGTACGCAGACTCAAACATCTCTCTGCACTTGACCGTTGTGTATTGTGATACTTTTTTGCTCATCGAGTGCGCAGAAAGCATGAGATCTCCAGCGGCTTCTGCTTCAGGTTGTATAAATACTATGTGAATATCTTCATCGGCCATTTGGACAGCTGATAATAGTGAGGTTGATTTAGCCGATTTAACACAGCAAGTTGGCATCTTTCAGTTACTGTGCTGCAATATAAGGTAGTTTTTTTTCCAGTGGAGTAGTGAACTGGAGGAATCCTTTCGGAAGATAATGGGGTATCATTTCCTCCGAACCCGTTCTGAAAATTTTTGATCCTAACTGGCAGGTGGAATTGCACACTGATGCGTGTAGTCTGGGAATTGCAGCGATATTAATGCAGGATGATCAGCCAGTAGAGTACATTTGCAGAATGTTGAACCCAGCGGAATCACAGTATATTACGGTGGAACTTGAGTTGCTGGGCGTGGTGAATGCGCTTTGGTTTTTCTGTGTTTACTTATTGGATAGGCAGTTCTGTTTGGCAATGGACCACATAGCGTCGAAGTGGTTGCATAAATTTCAGGAAAGTAAGAGTAGGCTTTTCCGGTGGTCCCATGATTTTTCTCAATATGATTTTGTGGTTCATAAACCTGGAACTAAGATTAGACACGTGGAAGATCTATCTCGTGTTAACTGTGGTATAGTCTGGTAGGCATTCGTAATATCCATGAGGAATCATTACTCTTTTACGTTGACCAGCATATGTTATTTGAAAGTTATCGTTTGAAGCGTCAACGTTATTCCACGTTTGGGGTATTTGTATTTCCACTAATGCTACTTCCCAATCCCCTTCCAGGTTTAACCTCTGAGGCAATTTCGTTGTGTAATGAGACACTGTGTTCGAAGGGTAACTATCCATGCTAGAATTTGAGGGTAAAGTAATGTAAAAGTTATCCATTATAAGGTTACGAGTCCACTTTTAGGTATCCAACCATTCATCGACGATGGGTAGCCCCTCCACTTCACAAATATCAACTTGTTTCTACCAACCTTCTTCCTTTTTAATATCTTCACGGCAACATATGTATCACCGGGCGCTTTTGCCTCTACCTTTTGCCGTTCTTCCTTGTAAAACACACCTTCCAATATTTCACCTTTGTAATCCTTTATCCTATAAACTACAAGGTCCCTTGGAATTCGTGTTGCAATCGTAAATATCTCTTCTGTCCAATTAGCTTCGTAACCTTTCTCAAACAGCTCTTGCACAACTAATCCGAACACTAACCCCTACCGAATATTTATACTTTGCGATCACAGGGTGCACATCACCGTACAGTTTTCGCCAGATTTCATTCTCGTTATCTTTTGTAACCAATGATGGTGTTGTCCCTATGGATCTATGTTTACTGTTATTATATCCAATCATCAAGTCATCTAAAACATCCA
>JAVBJR010000113.1:0-5779 GCA_031546965.1 Dysgonomonas sp. | reverse complement strand
TTTTGCTCCTCACCACACCCTTTTAACTCTTCCTGTAACTTCTCCCATCCCTCCGCATTATATACTGCTATTATCTTCCATTCCTTGCTCTGACATCTTCCCTGCCATTGTATTGTATTAGCTCTAATTGTGAATTTTCCCACTCTCAATTCTTGCTTCTTTTTAACCCTAAACAACATCCCTCCCGCAGCTCTTCCTTTTGTAAAGGTCCTATGTGCGTCTATCTTTGCCCATTCATATCCCTCTGGTAGGTTTTTATTCCATTTCCTCCATATTTTCTCTTCCAACCACGTTTCTGATAATATCACAAAATCATAATTTTTATCTCCTCCCAGAATTCTCTACTTTTATTCAATACTCCCGCCACATTCCACACCATCACTGCCTCTCTCCCTCCCTTCCTCAGTTGCCTCTCCTCTCCCCGTTTTTCGACTTCCCTCCTTCCGTCCTCACCAACTGTTGCCTTTCTTTACACCATTGATATAACTGGCTCTCTATCTCCACCTTATTGAAACGCACTCTTGCTCTTCGGCCTTGTTCCCCTTCCCTCCTTACCACAGCAAATAGTTGTCTTCGCTCTTCCCTCAATCTTGCAGAGAAATCTTCATCAATATATATTTGTGTACTCTTCAACTTCGTCTTTGCCTGCATCACTTGTTCCCTTTCTTTCTCATTCGTGAATTTTACCACAAACGGGTGAGGCCTCTCCCCCTGCACCCAACCGACCCTGTGTGCTCGCACTATTTCCACACTCGTAACTCCAAGCTGCTTCTCCAATAACTCTTGGACCTTACATTCTGATTGTATCCACGACTCTCCCTTCTCCTCCGGTATACCCTTTATTACTAGGTTCGACCTCCTGCTTCTGTTCTCTAACTCGTCTATTTTATCCTCCAGCCAGCTTATTTGTCTCTGCATCTGCTTCATCCTCTCCTGTTCTTTTGCACGTTCCTCTTCTCGCTCTCTCTTGTCTTGTTCTCGTTGCCTTCTCTCCGCTTTCATTTCCGCATGTAAGCTTTCATATATCTTCTGCCAGCCTTCCATTTTAAGTTTTACTCTATCCATCCGCCAGGAAATTGTCCAACTTCTCCTCTAGTGATTTGGGTTCTCTTCTCCTTTTCATCTGTCTGTCCTCCGTCCCTTTCTCTTTATCCTCCATTCTCCCTGTCTCGCCTTCTTGCGCACTATTCTTCTGTGGTGGTGATCTGAACATGCCCCCTTTTGTGAATGGCGCCACACTGTCCCGACTCTTGATTTTGTCCAATTGGGATATATTCGCCGAACGAAGTTGATCCTCAATCTGCCTCACTGTCACCTTCTCTTCCAACTGCTCCTGGCTCCGCTCTCTACAATTCACAGTATTTGTTATTTTATTTCCCTTTATTCCCCCCTTTTCTGTTATATGTCAGCCCCACTTATCTTGTTGGCAGTTCCCACTCGTGGAACTGCCTCCAATCTTTCAACACTTTGTACCGCTTATACCACTTCTCGTTATCCACCTCCGTTGCTTTGTTCCACTTTTCTTTATCGTAAGCTCCAACCTGTATAACTACCTCCAAGCTTGCGATATCATCTACTGCTTTTAATATCCCTCTAGATCCTCTGTATATTTTCTTGTTGTTCTTCCCCCAGACTCTTTTCCTGCGCTACACAGTCTTCTTTCACAGCTACCACACTCACGCTCTTTGCCACTCCTGCTACTGCTCCCACTTCCGCTATTGCTTCCACTTCCGCTCCCGCTACCGCTACCGTTTTCCCGTCTCTATCCAAACGCCTGTCGTAGATCTCATTCCCTTCTGGTTACTGTCTTCTTCTCTTCCTTGTAAGCAATGTCTTTAATTAGCCACTACAGTCACTCACTCTTCTTCTCTGATCGGCTTTCCTTTCCCTCTTTACACCCAAACTGGGAGTGAAATGCCCACTTCTCTGTTCTGTACAATCGTCCACAACACCGTAATCCTTACAATCCTTGACTTTCCTGCTCCAATCCACCTTCATTCGTTTCTCTTTCGTCTCAATCGGTTGATTTCGTCTTTTTGTTTTGATTGTCACCTACTATCTTTGCTAATTCTCCTCCTCTCTTGCCACGTTGATATCCTTTGTGTGGCCACACCCCCCTCAGGAGCGACGTGCACAGTGACTACTCGGCTCGGCGTCCTACGGCGCTCTCCCCCAAAATGGTATGGTTATGCGGAAAGTAAGCTCCGATCTTCGTTGTAAAATACTCAGCTGTTGTAATGTTAATTATTAACAGCACAACCTTTAAATTATATGTAAAAATGTTTATTTTCTCTAGGAAAAATATATACAATACCTTGTTCCTGTAATGTAGTATGTATTTATTTGTTGTATTAACGTTGCAATGTAATGGCTGTGTGACTCATTTATTTCGCTCTTATTGCTTTTATTTTGTGAATTTCTCCTTCAAGTTGTATGAAGTGAAATGTGAGGTTTGACAGTTTAAACAAGGAAAAGATTGTGATAAACTTGCTCAATGCTCTGGGAAACACATTGAAGGACGTTAGCACAAAAGTTATTTATTTCTAGTGCAAAAACTTTCACACGAAAGTAAACAAATAGATCACGACGCCTGTTAAATGTTTTGTTAAATAACATTTGATATTACAACCTTTGTATCTTTAAAAATGAAGATCAGAACTTACTTTCCTAATTGCCTAGTAAGCTGAATGACATAAAAATAATTTAATAGGATGATGAGTATCTCAAACGTGCTTTCTTATAAATAAAAGAACAATAGTTCATCTAATAAAAACTGTGTTATTATTAAAGTTATTTTGTAATCTTATCCGTCTGATCATTTTTAACATTTAGCTGAAACTGTCTATAATAAGTTTCCACAGATTGTAAAACACGTTTCCATCACGTGGTATGTATTTTAGCAAATGCCGGTTGAAACCTCGGGTTATTCATTAGAAACTACAAAATACATTCCTCATGTTGATATTTTTCAAGTTTAAAAACACACTTTACCTGTCTATTATTGAATCACCTGTTTTAGGAGTATGCTCTTTAGGGTATTTAATACTTATAATGAATGCATCACATCTTTCTAGCATAATTATTATAGTACAGATCAACGTAGCGCAGTATAAAATTACTTATTATTTCCTCTTCTGTTTGTGCATATCAAATAGGTGAAATGCAGTCTCTATTGCGATAATTTCGATAGATTGTGGGGTTCTTAGGCGTACTTAATAAATCTATAAACAGATAACTGCAGAAAATATTTTATATACGAGTAATTACACAAATCTCCATTCATTTCACTCTATGAGATTAAATAAACACTGAGGACAAAAGCAAGCACAGCGGTGCCAAAAGTGATTAGCCTAAATTTGTCATGCTTATTAAAATAACTGTGCATGGTAATATCTTTCAAATCACGAAAATAACATAAAAACTAATGTATTAAATTAATATCTAGATATTAAACAAACTCCATACACTGTCCGTATACGGTCTGGAAGTATATAAAAAATTAATCATTGTACCGATGACTGCATACATTATTATTTTCAACACTTTTTTGTGTTGCACATTGCATACATACCAGAAGAAAAATATTCACATTTTTGCAAAAGCTCAAGCACAATTTTTTTTGTAGAAACATGCACAATATTTCTCTCTTATAGGTATAGTGTATAAGATTCAACTGCATGACATGATGTATATATTTGCTTAACAGATTTGTTCTTCGGGAAAGCCTCCGATGAGTTCCACAGAGTTACAATGCAAACATCAGGAGCTCAAGGAGGCTGCAATTACGCAGTACCAAATCAACAGCAACATGGGGGAGAGACAGCTTTCTTGCGAATATCAACAGCAACTTATCACGGTAAGGCATATTTCGGAAAAACGAGTTTGTTTGTTCGTTACTGTATTAAAGTTCCTGTGAGTTTGACCACAACTACGAGTTTAGCTAATACACGCTTTTCAGTGATTAATGTTATCCTGAACATAGGGACGGAGCCTCAAATAAGTCAGGTTAGGCATCCGTTGGGCAAACTTACTGTTGTGGCCAAACTCACAGTAACATAAACATATGTGCCCAATGTTACTTATTAATATTTCATTTGCTTTTATAATTACAGGAATTGGATAAGATGTATGACGACTACAAGAAATCCAACAAAGAGAAACTCAACCATGAAGAAGCCATGAAAGAAATGCAGCAAAAATTAAGCGAAGAATTGGAAAATAAAATGCGAAAGGTAGGAAGTCGCATGCATTGTTCGAACACTTGTTCTGACACTTTCTCTGCGGATGATACAGTCGTGTGTGACCCTGTAATTGTTATTACACCACTCAATGCAGCTGGCGTAATTAGTGCAGCTGTGGTTGGAACAAGAGACACATTAATTGTAAAAGTGGTGCCTTGGTCTTTCAAGTGTAAATTCCTGTGCAAGGCAACATGAACTACCTAATCAAGTCCGCTGCAATTTGTTATGTTAAGCACTTTAGCACAATCGTTCCAAAAATAAGATATTTTCAATCTCGAGCAACATTAGGCACTTATGTTTCATAGGACATACACAGGAGGAGGTAGAGGTGGAATTGATTTGTTGCAAAGGGTGCCGGTGAGCATATAAGGACAGTAAAGAGATACTGTGTAGTAAATTCAGAAATACTAGCTGTTTTCTCAGAAGTAAGATTTGGTTGGATGATATATGGATATGCAAGCTACATTTTGTTGCTCATAACTCATTATTATAAAAATAGGAGCAGGAGTATTTTTCTTCCGTGTGTCGAAAATATCGCGCCGAGTTTGTCAATTTGGTAGGCATGTTGCAAATGTGTTGAAATTGGTTAGGTAAATTTTTCGTAAACAGAAGTAAATATAGTCCGTTGCAGCTAACTATTCCCATTTTCACCGCTTTGCCCTGAGGGGTGCCCATTGTGTCCATAAGTGGATAATTGTAGGCAATTAAGTGATTTGGGTCTTACTCAGAAAACTGGTCTTTATTGGTAGAGTCTATGTTAAAAGCTGGGTCCACTGT
Organism: Dysgonomonas sp.; assembly: GCA_031546965.1. Lineage (GTDB taxonomy): Bacteria > Bacteroidota > Bacteroidia > Bacteroidales > Dysgonomonadaceae > Dysgonomonas_A. Next base: position 761 of record JAVBJR010000113.1, on the reverse strand, counting down.
ATTATGAAATATAAAGCAGAAAATGCACTGTATTTTTGTGGCATTTGACAGTGGACCCTGCTTTTAACATAGACTCTTCCAGTTTTCTGAGCAAGACCCAAATCACTTAATTGCCTACAATTATCCACTTATGGACACAATGGGCACCCCTCAGGGCACCGGGGTGAAAATGGGAATAGTTAGCTGCACCGTACTATACATTTGTTTGATCCTAATGATGATACCATGTATTGAAACGTGTTGGTCCATTAAATCAGACCTTCAATTTATGAGTTTGTGGAATTATTTTCTACTCTACCAAGAAGAAAACCACTTTGCACATATACCGTAAAACCTCTAATTGAAGCGCACCTTTAATAGAAGCACACCCCTTGACAGCGACATGTCAGTTGATTTCCAGTTGGGTATTTATTTTGTTTAGTGTAAAAAAGGCTCCTTTCTCGCAAGATAAATTTATTGGTTGGCCGGTTTCGGCCCGAAGGTCATCATCAGACCTGCATTAATAGCAACGAAAACATTTACATATATCCCAAGCAATTCATACAATTCATAAAAAATAAGACCAAAAGATCTCAAATTACCCTAGAATAGGGGAAAGCAATCGACAATAATAATCCAGGGGTCACAAACGAGAATAGGATCGCCGATTGGCCGATATCACCTCACTCATCTTTCCATAATATCGCACCCAATAAATTATTGATTGTCCCATATCTCAGCCAGGCGACCGAAAAATAGAAGCGCAGAGGTGCAAGGCAAAT
>JAVBJR010000111.1:0-2851 GCA_031546965.1 Dysgonomonas sp. | reverse complement strand
AAAGTACAAAACAAACAAGATGATTAAGTTTTATACACTGGCATTCCTTCTTCTCTTCTGTTCCTGCCATACCGAGCAGGTAACAGAAGTAACCATAGATGTTAACCTGCATATACAGGATGACAATCATACATCTCCTCTATCCATAATGATAGAGAATAATACAAAAAGTGCAAGTAACTACCTTTGGACATTTGAGGGAGGCGAACCTGTCACCTCCACAAAAAAAGATCCCGGTATAATTCGCTTTACCCAACCAGGCGAGCATACCATCACCCTCGAAGCTTGGAATGATGGCGATCGTGCTTCCAAAAGCTATACCATACGAGTTGACAGCGCTGTAACGGTAGCATTCAATACCGAAGTCGATATAAACAACTATGCCCCTGCTGTTTTCCATATTACCAATCTTTCATCTGGAGGAAGTACCTACAAATGGACGTTTGAAGGAGGTTCTCCGGCATCTTACGAAGGAATAATACCACCTGCAGTCACCTACGCTCAAGAGGGTACTTATACGATTTTACTTACAGTAGAAAATGGGAGTGCTGTATTTACCTCCAGTAAGAAAATAGAAGTCCGTGAATCTCTTGACGCTTCATTCACTATCATCCCTTCGTTTGAAGACAAAGACGATATGGAAGCTCCTCTTCGTGCCACTTTCAATACACAGTTGCAAGGTGTTGAAACCGTGAAGTGGGAATGCCAAGGAGCAACAATTACTAACAACACCAGTGTTGATACCGACATATATTTCCCTATAGAAGGCGAATATACCGTATACTTGAATATTTCCAATGGAAAGCAGACAAAACGTATCTCACAGAATATAATAGTGAAAGGGAATACGAACCTCAGAACACATAAGGATATCCGTTTTGGAATCAATACAGCCGATGAAACAATAGGCTCTCTGTATTCGACCAAATTAAGACGTTCGTTTAAGACATCGGAAGTTAATACAAGCAATGGGGCAATGATAGATGTTGCTTTCTTAGGACTAAATGCTGATTTTACATACAATCAATTCATATCACCCGACCAACTTGATGAGACTCCACTGCCGGAAATTCCTAATGCCAAAACAACCAAATTCATCAATAAAACGGAGCTGGGAGCAATAACACTTACTCCTATGCAGTTCAATGCGATGACTACGGATGCACAACTGCGAAACCTGCAAATATCGTCAGCGAACTATGGGAATGTATTTTTTACGGCATTACCCTTGCCTCGTGTGGTATTATTCGAAACATCTGATGGGCGTAAAGGAGCAATTCTTATAAAGAAAATAATAAGCAATGGCTTGGACGGTTCTTACTTACTCACTGATATCAAAGTACAGAAAAATGATTAAACGGGTTATATTCTTAACGACCTTACTTTTATTTACAGCAATAACGGTACGATCTCAAAGTTTCCGTATCGAGGATATGAAAAATATCTTCGGGAAAGGAAAACCATTGAAATTAACAGGCGGTCTTTCTGCCAACTCGGTGCTCAATGCCGGAAATGGAGCTGCAGGGCGTGATCCCAGGGCTTACTACCTAAATGGAAATGTCAACCTGAATATCTACGGACAGGTTAATCTGCCATTTTCATTCAGCCTGACCAATTCCGGTAGCAGTTATAAAATGCCATCAAGTCCGAACCGCTTGAGTATTCATCCCTCTTATAAATGGATTACAGGGCATATAGGTGATGTGTCGATGACTTTCTCTCCTTACACCTTGAACGGGCATATATTTACTGGGGCAGGGGTGGAGCTAACTCCCGAAGGGTGGGAAGTGTCCGCCATGTATGGTCGTTTGCAAAAAGCGGTAGAATATGACGACTTACAGCCAGCTTTCCTCCCCACATACAAACGGATGGGATACGGTTTCAAAGTCACCAGAATACAGGAAAAATATCAGATTGGTGTGAATGTTTTCAGTGCAAAAGATCAAATTTCATCACTTGCTCTCGCACCGGATAGTTTGGGTATAACACCAATGGAAAATTTAGCAGGTAGTGTATCATTCTTGTATAAACCTGTCAAATTTATCGAAGTCAGTGGAGAATACGGACTAAGTATGTTGACTACGGATATGCGTTCCGGCAATGATGATATGAGCGGAGTATTAGGTTTATGGGAGGGTAGTAATATGTCATCAGCCACATATCATGCTATTAAAGCACAACTAAGCTATGTGGGTGAGACAAACCGTTTCGGAGTAGGCTATGAACGGATCGACCCCAACTATCAAACATTGGGTGCATATTATTTCACCAATGACATCGAAAATATTACTGTGAATGCCTACCAATCTTTTTGGCAAAACAAAATGAGTGTGGATTTGAGTGTGGGATATGAACACGATGATCTGAAGAAAAGCAAAGCAAGTGCATCTTCCAGAGTAGTGGCATCCGGTAATATTACCGCTGCTCTAAGTGAGCGGGTTAATGCAAACCTATCTTACACTAATTTTCAAACATATACCAATGTAAGATCTAATTTTGAACTGATAAATCAGGAGAATAACCTCGATAATTTGGATACTCTCAACTATGTACAACTGAGCCAGTCGGCAAACCTGAACTTAAACATTGTAACCAGAAAAAATGAAGTCCAGTTGCACAACCTGAATGTAAACCTATCGTATCAGGATGCAGCCAATAAACAAGGCGGGACCTATCATCCGGGTAGTGTTACGGAAATGATTAATGCTGGGGCTTCTTATTCGTGGACTTTTCTTAAATCGGGATTATCATTGAATAGTGCATTAAATCTTAATAATAGCAGGATACTAAATGGAAATACTTTGACATGGGGACCGACCTTGGGCATATCAAGCCGATTGTTGAAAAAGAA
>JAVBJR010000463.1:0-6648 GCA_031546965.1 Dysgonomonas sp. | reverse complement strand
ACGTACCGATGGTCGTGATGACCGTGGCGGAGAAGAAGAGGGACTGGCCGAAGCTCCAGGTCGGTTCCATGGTGACGTTGCGCACCGCTGACACCCCTCTCTCGTGGGCCGCGATCACCTGCTGGATGAAAGCTTCCAGGCTGTCATCTGAAACGAGAATTCGTAGATGTTATATGGTAGTCACCGTGGGAGTAGAGTTTAGTATGTCGGGATTGTGACGCATTCTACTCTCTAAACAGGGTACCACCTGTCTGAACAGATGCAGAAACCGTACGGGTGGCACCCTGTTCTGAGAGTAGTAGCTACGTCATAAACTCGGCCTGCCGAGTCTCAACTCTCGTGGTGATACATATAGACCGTTTTAGGGATAAAAGTTCGCTACAGAGGGCGCTACAATTAGTTGTCGCCGATTGGTGCAAGGCAGTAGAATGTTGTTACAGGCATGGACACTGGAAATAGAATAGAACAAAAACGATAGCAGCGCTTTTGGTGGAACGGCAGACAATCACGTTCTATGTGCTGCTATTGGTGGATTGCAATTATGCGGGGCTTCTTGTGGTTATTCCACATGCAATCCACCAATAGCAGCGCATAGAACGTGATTGTCTGCTGTCCCACCAAGAGCGCTGCTATCGTTTTTGTTCTATTCTAATTCCAGTGTCCATGCCTGTAACAACATTCTACTGCCTTGCTGGAGGTCAAACAATAGAAGCGCACCCTTTCAGAGGGATCGAAAAATAGAAACGCATGTGCTTCAATTAAAGGTTTTACGGTATTTTATAGTATCACTTATCTAGGTTGTGCTTCAATTACCAAAACGTGCATGCAAAAGTCTTCCAAACTTGTTAATGCAAGTTGCAACCTTGTGTGTTGGAAGCTGTCAAAAGAATAAATACCAGTTAGATGCATCAACACATAGAGATGGTTACATTGATGCCTAGGTTGTTATTGTCCGAGAAGAGTTGTGCTATGCTCGTGTCAAACACAAGGCAGTCGCTGTTCAAGATGGCAGATGCAACACCTTCATGAATGCTCCTCGGAGTTGCTTCCCATGTTAGTCTACGCCGATGTCCATTTAATTCCAACCTTTCAATAAAAGAACAATTACACATATTTTAATGTAAATTTACCCCATCATTAAATAATTTGTTACACATAAATGCACTACAAACAGCCAATCATTAACAATAGGCAGTTCCTGTTATCAAACATTTTCTAGAATGCTCACTTGACATATTAGAAGACTCGGGTGCAATAACGTTGCCAGATTATAGAATACCTGGCGACAATCAATTTGACTGCAACAATGATTTGTAGTGGTAAAAGGATTGCAGTATATCGCTGCAAAAATATTTTATTATTACATGTATCATGTGACAAGTTATTGTATTTTTAATTTAAACTGGTGTTGCACAAATCTAAATATCAATTAATGGAAACAATACATGATCACATCATACAAAATAAATAAACCTCCAAAGTTAATTAGATTTACAGTGATACAAAATAAAACAGGATATATTCATACCTTCTCGAAAATGGAATTTTGCTTCTATGCGCAATAAATAAGTTCCTCATACTTTATACATTGTTACCCATCCGAACTTCAAAATTAAACATAGCCATAAAGAAGGTAGGCTTTCTTTCTACATTTATGTCATGTTCCATAACAAGATTTCAGTTTGTTGTTAGTTACAACCTTGATGTAAAATGAAGCAACATATGGACTATAACCAGATGCCAAAGCATTGAAGGACCACATCCTTTTCCTGTTTTTATTCATAACAGGAAGAAACATGAGCAATTGTCAAAGGTAAACAATGATACAAATGAATAGGCAGACGTCAATAATATACAAAGCACCTACTGCAACAACTTCCAATATACTGTGCACGAAAAATGGGCTCAGTCGCCGAAAAATACTCACGTAGTTCAGCCAGACTAAACACAAACTTACTTAGAAGTTCATTTTTTTCTGTAATTTAAATGGCCATAAACCGATGTCAAAGAGAATTAATCGAGATGACATATGACACTTATTTCACACACCTGCTCTACAAAATTATCCCAAGATTACAAATAATTAGTCATCAATTTGCTAAGCATTATCATGGTGGCTATCACTTTAAAGCTTCCATTACTTTTCCAGAATTTCCATAACAATTGCACAAAAAATTCCACGACTTAATTCTTTCAAATCTTATTTGTGATCAAATTGTGAAATATTCATAATTTGCACGTTTTTTCGTTACCAATTGTAATATGCTATGGCATTTCCAGGATTTCCATGACTTTTCCATGAAATCTAGGAATTTAATGACGGTAGACGTCCTGTTCATAATAATCTTTCGACTTTATTAGTTTAAAAGCAACACTTTTCAAAGTGCATTTCTAATCCATATGACACTATGCTACAAACTAAGTATTATAACAACCAGTAAGGCAATATTGAAACAATGCATTTTGCTAGACCTTAACAGTCATAAACGTTAGTAGCTCACCTCAAAAAGTTAAGCATATTACCATTTAATTGATGAAGAACACAGCTTACCGATATGCAAAATTCTCTGCTTGTTTCTTTGAACCAATCAACTGCACAATGGCAAAGAACTGTTGATGACCATCATACTTTTCTTGTTTTTCGAGTACAAGCATAAAATGATTTCCAAAGCAGGACTGCATCATTACCCAGTCAACAGCACCAGGAAGGTTTATATCTGTCGCCAAGAATACTATATCTTCACCTGCAAAGTGTGCATCATATAAAGGGCAACCTGGACTGTATTCCACTATTAATTTACCCCAAGATAACTCGAAAAATATCATACCTTGTAGCGTGGTGACAGACTTGTGACAATGCACCAAATGATGCATTACCTGCTCAAGAGAACCCTGCCATTTGCATGTTGCTCCGGGACATGGGCAACTGTACGGCCTGAAATTCAAAAACAAATATACATTTCTGAAGTTGCTTGGTTTTAAAATGATAAAAAATAAGTCTACACTAGGTGTTATTATTCACAAAACTAATTGTTTTACTAAAACCCAAATATGCAAGTAAATTACAATAGGCTACAACTTTTCTGCTGATGAGAATATCATATACTAAATGCAACTATACTGCAAGTAAGCTTTACTTTTGTTAATCTACAGCGTAAATCATGAAGTATGAATAGTACGCTTAATATAGTATAATTGCTAAATGTACAGTATGCGCTACTACAGAGACGAATAATAAAGCTGACATTGTCAACAGCCACCTTTGCTATCTCAACAATGACTAATTTCCACAGTATTTTTATAAACTTAGTTCATACAAATTTACACATACGTGAATTATGTATGTTGTACACTCTATTCCTTAATATATAAAGCTAGATTTCACATTATAATATAAAAATCCATTTAGAACTCTTATATGTAGCATGTGTACATTTCAAAACCATTCCTAACCACAACACCACCCAATTAAAAAAAGTTTCTAACACACAGTACCAACGTTTGGAACTATCCGAAAAATGTTCACAACTCTCTTACACAACACTAACCAAGATGGTCTACACTTCCTTATACTTGTACAGAGTCCAGATCCATGCACTTTGAGATTTTTTTGAATTAACTGCTCTACTTTCTCTCACATTAAATTCATCCAAATTTAGGCAGCATCCAATTAAATGTGCTAAAGTTTCCTCACCCTATCCACATTTCCTAAACGCTTTGTTCTCACTTTTCTTCCAATATTCCTTGGCGGTTGTCTTATCTCCACATCTACATACATTGTCACAGAAATCCACCTAGGCAGCTAATTTGTATGTTCATCCCAAATATGCGTGAATTTTAATTACATTTCATGTGAACATATCATTGTGCCCATGATGTTGCCAATACAGCATATGAGGTAATGAAACAGGTCCAGCATTCCCAGGCATTAAAAGGTACATATAGCTAGCAATCACTGCTGCTAATTATAATGGCTTGCCAGCAGACAAGATTGAGAAAACGTATTGTGGCAATTGAAGACAGTATTTGAAAAACAATATGTAAAACAATCAAAGGACCAATATACCTGAATTCGCATGTATCTTCATGTTCGGTCTTTTCGGTATGTAGCAATGTAGCTGCACATCCTGAGGAGGAATATTTGCAAGGAAACATTACAGTTGACGCCACTTTCTCCATGGCCAAATTCCTGATATTGCCTGTAAAATAAATTATCATTACTCCATATGCTGAAGCATACATGATGTATACATACATACATGCTACTATGTTTAGCAATTTAACTACGATGACAATTTCTTTTTATTAACGGGAGAGATACATGTAAGGCTACCTATCTAGGGTTATTGCCTTTTACATAGCAAAAATACAATGCATTTCAATTAACCATTTTTCAACCGTGAGCTCTAATGATGTACGTACAAGTCATTTCCTTAGTACGGTGGCTCATAGGGACAATCTACAAAACATGTCCATTACACTACAACATGTCCATTACACTACACTTTGTTCATTACACTACAGTTTAGTCACTACACTACAGTTTGGTCACTACACTACAGTTTGATCACTACACTACAGTTTGACCACTGCACTACAGTTTGATCACAACACTACAGTTTGACCACTACACTACCACCACCAGCTATATCAATATCGCTATGGGGCCCAGTTCGCAGTATCTAATGAGTATCGAATGAGTATTGGAAGCGTATCGAACTGTATTAATGCCGTTTTTGCATGGTTTCTTTGCAATCTACTATATTTTTTCGTATATCGAACATGTATTCTTGTATTTACGTGTATCGTGAGTATATTTAACTGTATTCCGTATTTACATCGTTTTTTTTTATGTATCGAACATGCACTCTTGTATTTTTCTATGTACCTGTCATCGTAAGTGTATCGAATGTGTATTCTTTTATAATTATTTACGATGCATTGAAATATACCAGAGCAAACGTTTGAAAAACTTAATTTTAAAAGTTACACATTCGATACACTTACAATACATAGAAAAATACATCAGTGCAAGTTCGATACACCAAAAAAAGGATGTAAAAACGTAATTAACACAGTTCAATATACTCACGATACACGTAAATACAAGAATACATGTTCGATATACGAAAAAATATACTAGATTGCAAAGAAACCATGCAAAAAATGGCATTAATACAGTTCAATACGCTTCCGATACTCATTCGATACCGTGAACTGGGCCCCATAGCGATATTGATATAGCTGGTGGTGGTAGTGTAGTGATGAAACTGTAGTGTAGTGACCAAACTGTAGTGTAGTGAACAAAGTGTAGTGTAGTGAACAAAGTGTAGTGTAGTGATCAAAGTGTAGTGTAGTGATGAAACTGTAGTGGTCAAACAGTAGTGTAGTGACCAAACTGTAGTGTAGTGACCAAACTGTAGTGTAGTGAACAAAGTGTAGTGTAGTGATAAAACTGTAGTGGTCAAACAGTAGTGTAGTGACCAAACTGTAGTGTAGTGACCAAACTGTAGTGTAGTGACCAAACTGTAGTGTAGTGACCAAAGTGTAGTGTAGTGGTCAAACAGTAGTGTAGTGACCAAACTGTAGTGTAGTGACCAAACTGTAGTGTAGTGACCAAACTGTAGCGTAGTGAACAAAGTGTAATGTAGTGAACAAAGTGAAGTGTAGTGATCAAAGTGCAGTGTAGTGATGAAACTGTAGTGGTTAAACAGTAGTGTAGTGACCAAACTGTAGTGTAGTGACCAAACAGTAGTGTAGTGACCAAACTGTAGTGACCAAACAGTAGTGTAGTGACCAAACTGTAGTGTAGTGAACATAGTGTAGTGTAGTGGTGCAAAATGTAGTGTAGTGACATGTTTTGTAGATTGTCCCTATGAGCTACCGTACTTAAGATATCGTGAAATGCAAGAATGGAGTACCAAAATTGATGAACACAGTAATATGACAAATTCATGGTAAAACTTCCTCATTATAGTTCTAAAGAAAGATACATTTCATCAGGAATTGCAGGGCATTATTTGCTAAAACACAGAAGGTTGCAAATAACGATATTAATAGAAAAAGAATTTATTACAGCCAATTCAATGCTACTTATTAAAGAACCGTGAATAAAAACCTTAAATTGGCCAATTATCTATTATTTTATGTCCACCCTCGCCTGTAATTGATTTGTGTACTCCATCTGGTATATACTGTAGAAACCACAATCACAGTATTGCCTACTTCCACAACCAAGTCAGCTAACAAGAATTCCCCACATATTTTCGACGGAATTCGTATCTGGACTTCATGCTGACCAGGCAATAATGACATCAAATTTTTTATCAGTAAAACTATTATTTCACTGATTTCGATCGACGAACTGTAACGACCAGTTAACTTCCCTCGAATTTCTCCTATTTAACCTTAAATTTAGCGATTTAGTAGCAAAGCAGTTAATAGAACAGCCTTATTTGGCGGCAAATGGAACTCTTGGCCACGGTTGCTAATTAGCAACCCCCTTCATTCTATGTGCCAAGTGGCAGTAGAATATGCAAATAGCAGTTCCATGAGTGCAATATCGAACCAAGGAGTTAGATTACAAGGAGGCGAAAGCCAATGATAACTGTCGAACCCCCACTGCGACACGTGTTCCATGAGTGGGCG
>JAVBJR010000874.1:0-9823 GCA_031546965.1 Dysgonomonas sp. | reverse complement strand
AAGAAAGGTACAATGCAAATTTAGACAATCCAGGTGATGTTTCCCAATAGATGCTGGTCAGTTTTGACCACTTGTTCTGGGGATGATTTGGATTAAGTGGAAAAAGTGATCTAGCAGACATTAACTGCAGGATAAACTCTCAGGCATAGTAAAATATATCGTACAATAATTTGCTATCCTTTGGGTCATTAATTAGAGGTCCAAAATGGCAATTTCAACATGATAATGCACCGTGCCATAGCTCAGTCCATGAAAAAGCGGTTTATGAAGGAAAAAATCCATGTTTTGGAATGACCATCAAGAAGCTCAGATCTGAACACAATAGAAGAATATGGGATGTTCTTGCAAGGAAGGTTTACGCAACAAACAAACAATTTGATGACGATAATGACCTCAACGAATCAATCAGGGATGCATGGGACGAATTGAGCCCTGACTTGTGTTGTACACTTATCAATTCAATGCCTAATAGACTATTTGAGGTTATTAAGAACAGGGGTGCATCAATAAATTATGGATCACTTGCAGCAGAAATATTTTCATGCTGGTCTTATACTTTCTTAACAGAGTGTAATATTGAACTGAAGTTAATGTTTATGATTTTATTTCAGGATTCTCAGGAGGATTTTAAATATTTAAAATTCAGACAGCGGATATTAAAAGATAATGGAGTTAACATCATAAATAATATGTCTTTAGCACTTCAGAAAACTGCAGAAATGAAGTTTGCACTTATAGCCACTGACATAACAGCTGTTGAAGCAGCAGGTTATTATTGTGAATTTATGTTTGTTGGTGAAGAAGTTTGGAGACATAATTTCAGAGTTGCTTTTGTGACTCATACATATTATTTCAGAAATAAGTTCAACATGGGGTTAGTTCAACTACATTTCATTGTCAATGAATTGTTTGAAATAGTGTAATTGTGTTTGTAATAATTCCGCATGATATTTATGCAGATTAACCGCTTTAAGGGAACTTAGATACTTCAAAATGCTGCAAGACAAATATCTTTTCCGCCATTTTGAAAAATGCCCCAAAATTAATTCAGCTACAAGACTACATTTGCATATGATTTATGGCTGGCTGGACATTCTTCGAATTGGAATCGGTGTAACCTTTTCTGTCTTATTTATTGAAATATCAGTTTATTTCATTACAAAATATCAATACAGGAAATATTTGCAACTTTTCAAAAAAGTTTTAAATAAAAATAACATTCGAATGAAATTAACAAATCAGAAAAGATTGAAACAAAGAAAGAAAAATAAAGTAATACGCAACAAGAATGTTCACGTTTATGTCACTAAATTACATTAGCTTTGTGCTTGATGTTGAAATTAATTTAAACTATTAATAAACAGGCTAAAGATAACAATTTATGATCCTGTAAAGTTTTAAATATTATGTTATATATATATGCATAATTAACAATAAAATAATTCACAAACAAATAATTGCTGCCATCTTATGTGTAATTTGCTGTGACCTGGAAACTGATCCTAAACAATTCCATATTACAAAACATAGATTGATAAATGACATTAACGAAATAACTCTGACATTTGGGTAACAATTCCGTAATTATCGTTTTATACATTTATCCGTATTTTGCGCAGTTGTATTCCAGCATAATTATAATACCATATTTTAAAGGATTAACTTCCTGTATTCCTATTGAGTCCCATATGGAGTCCCATAGGGATATTGCACAATAAATAATATCGCGCAATGCGATGAATATTTGCCGATGCGGCATCTGAAAAAGTCATCAAAAATCGGTTATCTGCAATAAATTACAGGAAAATATAGATGCAAACTTACCAGAATGAATTTCTTTCATGATTTTGTAATGTGCCAGTCCATTATTTAGTCCATTAAACCAGCTATTCAATTTAAACCACAATTATAAGATCACAGCCACCATTTTTGAAATACCATTTTAATATCTTTTACATTTACTTTTATAATCTGACATTTAATCACAAACATCTTTAGTGAATAATTCGCAACATGTCTTCAACAGTATACTTTCACATTGAACATTTATTTTTTCAGCAGCACACGGTAAACATAGAATTCTGACCGCCATTTTACATAGTTATAACATTGTTATACACACACACAATGATCAATTTTCAGACCTTAACTGAGTAGATTACTTATTAGAATAGTTTTTCCAAGCTATTATAATCTCAATTGCAAATGCCAAAAGAGAAAGTACAATAAACGCGGCAAGTGCTTTGAACAAGATGCTCACAACGTCGATTTGTATCGCGTTAACCGTCGGCTCAATTTGAGGTTTACTTTCAATGATCTTCGCTACAAATAATTGTTCTGAATGGATCTTCTTGTAAAGTCCTGCTTCAACTAATTTCCTTGCACTGAAAGCAAAACGGAAAATGTGCAACATAAGATATGAGCATTACACGTTAAGGTTCAAAAACAGGATGTTTAGGGTTTTTGCGTCATGCTCAAGTAGAAGATGCATTGCCTCGTTAAATCTTATGTCTCAATGTTCCCTCTTATAATAAATACCAGCATAGACTCACATTTTGAAAAACAGTTCCTGATGAGGGAACTGTTTCTTGTACGACAATCTCCTCTCCCATATTATTATGTGTCGAATGGGCTGGACGAAGTTTGGCGCGTAAGCCATCTGAATGTAGTCGCATATCTCCGTATGGACGACAAACATGTTGTCCCCAATGTTTTTGTACAGTGATGAGTATCTACTTCCCAGCGGGGAAAAGACGTGTTTCTTCTTAAGAAACAGTTGTCGGTACACTCCTGCTACGGCCCGCTTCGATAAAACATTGTGTTAATGCCCACAAAGCGAAACACATTATCAGTTCCATTGAATTATTAAAAATGTTAGGAAATACTTCTGTGAGTCTGTAGAATGGGGAATTCGGTACAGTTGTATTCCTACTTGCAGCAAAGTGGTACTTGTCATCATCAGCAAATTCATCCAGCGTCTTGAAAGGCATAGCGATCCTGGTGTCCGTCAGGAAGCTTATCAAGCCGGCCGAATAAGCTGTTATGTTAATCAAGGAGAAGATGCTGATTGTGGTCAGGATGACTTTAAAAGCAATCCCAGGAACATTTTCTGATACACCTAGCGGGCAATAGCGATTATTTATTTATCAATGCAAGGTTTCCGGTAAATTTAATCCTCAAAACGAAAATGTGGTTGCCAGCACATCATTTGTGGGATTGTCAAAGTCATTCATGAAAAGAATCAAAATTAAAAATAATCACATTGAGTAGGTAGAATGGACACTACATCAAACATGGCCTTAAGAAGACATGTGACGTCAGGAACAGTCTTTGTTCCTGTCTTAACCGGATTAAATCTTCGCACGAACATCCATGCAACAGCTGTTGATATTGAGACCATCAGCACAGAGACCCAAACGAGGGGTGTGAATGGAAGGAAGTAGGACTTTATGGAGTTCTCTGCGCTAAATCTCTGCAGAGGTGTTCTTATTAGCGATGAGAATGTAGTGAGAGTGAACGGTGCCGATATATCGATCATTGGCTGCAACTTCTCTTCTTCGTAATAAAATGGAACCACCAAATCGAACCTCTATCAATATAATTGGCAAAACAAACACAATTACGTATGTTAATGTAATATGTGTAATAGAAGACAAGTTATCCTTAGTGTGGTACGTTTACATAAGTGTCTACTAGGTCTTCGCATTGAGGTTGCTATTAAGACCTAAACCCTGTACGGCCACTGAAGCAAAGTGATTCTTGGCCGTGACTATTTGCTCCTCCCACTTATCATATCTCAAAGAAAGTAGTTCCCAACTTAACGAATCAATGTTAATTTTCAGGGTACCTTAAAAACTGTGTCAGTTCACATAAAGATCCCAACATTTAATTTGTTGAGAACTATTTAGGAATGCAGTGTATTAGAATAATGTATTATACTTATTAAAGGAGAACAGAAAGCTGAAATCGCGATTGTACAGATTTGCATGTGAACGTGAGATTAGTTAGTTTAATCGTTAGTCTTCTCCGTAAAAACAATCCTGAATTTATTACTTACGCGGTTGATCAGGATTGAAATGCCGAAGTCGGCCAAAGAAGGTGGATTTCACCACCCACTTCAAAAGCAAGCCGCGTTTGTGACGTCACGTTTTGGCGTTAAAACTTGCAAAGCGTGCGGGAGTAGGTACGGCGCTTCAGTTTATGACGTTTGTGACGTCAGAATGTGTTAAAAATCCGTTAGGAACGGCTTCAACTTTTCCGTTTAATATCGCTGTAGGTAAATTTTTGTCGTAAAAACCGATGTCGTAACTAGTTTCCTCGACATTAAATTCACCATCAGTTAAAGATCGAAGCATGGTAAGGAAAAGCTTTCTGTTCACCTTTAAGGTTAATTTTGGAGCACGTTCTTAAACACTTGAATATAAAGTTGCCCAATGGCCTGTATCACGGCAAAACATCGCCAACCGAAATATCATGTTTCACAATATCGCGGTCAAAACATCGCTAACCGAAATATCATGTTTCACAATATCGTGGTCAAAACGTCGCACACAAAAACATCGCTTGACCGAAACATCGCCGAGATAAAATGGCCACAACTCGCACTTGCTGTGAGTATCTGCTTCAGGTCAGAGTACCTACTCTGAAGTTAATACTCGAGACACCATTTTATTCAACTCATTCGGAGTATGTGCTCTACATTTCGTGAGAAAAAGCACTTATTTTTTATTCAAAAGGCTCAAGGAATTAAGTAAGATTGGATTGTCAGGAGAGGGACTTGATGATTTGTTATCCAGAGGGAGGGCTATTAGAGCAGAGGTTAGCCAACGTATGGAAGACAGAAGACGAGATTATAATAGAGAAAAGATTAGGGAGTCTAGATATTGCCCGCAATATAAAGATCTCAGTGGAGTGAGTCAAAGATCCAGATATATCATGGATCAAAAGTTAAGGAGACAAGATAAAGTGAAGGTAGCAAGGTGGAGATTGGGAAATGAGGTAAAAGCAGCGGAGTTTTGGAGGAGGGAGGAAGAGAAAGTATGTAGACTATGTGGGGTTGGATTGGAAACAATGCATCCCTTAGTACAGGAGTGTGTGAAGTGTATATGGAAGGACCGGAGATGGACGGTAAAGGAACTACTTAGGGAAGATGGGTCAGGATTAACGGGGATAGGGCAAATAGAGACAGTGTGGAAAGGAAAAAGAAGAGGAGCGTCAGAAGATAGGACATAGGAGGTGGAGGACTCCAGGGCGGACAGGAGAAGAAGAGAGTGACAGTGCACAGTGGTGGTGGAGAGAGCATAAGAAGAGGATACTGATGGGATCTCGGATGTGAAAGTGAACAGTAGAAGATAGTGTGCAATTTGTAGTAGAAGATGTTGTTTTTTTTTTTATTCGTAAAGTGTAACCCCTTTCAATACCCAGTACGGTGAGAAATAAACAACATACATGCATACAGTACGCAATTCCTTAATGTTTTTAACAAGTGTGGCACATCGGCAACGAAATAAATCCATCTTTCTTCATCAGTGGCATATATGTTTTTGCACTTGTATGGTAGACTCGAGTCTTCAGCATCGGAGCAGAAAAATTTCCGGTTCGGTCCAGCACCGTCGGCAAATACTACAACCAGTTCTCGGAATCCTGCACCCTCCAATTTTCAATACCTTCCCAAATTATATTGCGGAGTGATACCATTGTTAGTTTTCTGCTTGGGAAGTGAGCAAATGCGTATTTGAAGTTGGTGGTCAGACCTCGAACAAATAAGGTCAACATATTAGTTGCAATACTGGGCTGGTAGTATCCATTTTCTGAGCCTTCAAGCTACATTAACAAGTCAGCTTCTTTGTTAAATTTTCCAAGATCAGTGAATCCTACGAAGTCTCCGGTGTGTTTTTTATACACAATGTCTGAGCGAATACTCATTTCGTGGATAACCAATGACACACATTTCTGATGATGTAGCAATTCACACATTTTGGATTGCTTACGCACATCCTCTGGTATGTAATGATGGAAACCGGGTGGGTGTTTGAATTCGAACACAAGGCGATCCAACGTTGATCTGGATGGCAATCGCAGAACACCCGAATCATTTATTGCATCGTAAGCAGCACTCAATTTATATCTGAGGTGAGCTGCCCACTTTAGTATTTCTGGATTCCATTTCATCGCATTCAAATGACAGGTGGCAGCTTTAATTTGCTCTTCCAGCATGGTACGAAGCAATGTATTTCGAACGTCTTTTGAACAGTCTTTCAGAAGGTTTCTGAAGTATACATTATCATCAGCATTCAACTTGTGTCCCATTTCTTGCATGATATCTAATCTTTTCTTTAGTCTTGATATCTTTTTCTATCTTTTTCTTTTCTAAACGCAATTGCAATGTTTGCCATCGAGCTAGTTTGCGTGGTGTTAATTGTAAAACCTTTGTAGCGAGGTTGCTGAAGTCCGCATGCGTACTTCGAAAAGAGTTCTGCGAATTCTTAAGAGCATCCTTGAGCCGTCTATTCAGTTTCAGACAATTGCAACAATGAGTTGATGAAGTCAGAATCACATCGCAGCCATTTTCCGTATTGAGCATTGAAGTGTCCTTTGAGTTGACACATGCATTGTTTTTTTCACTCCTGTACAATTGTTCATATTCTTCACAGTTTCAAGGAGTCTCTCTATGTCGGACAATTTAACAACATGTGCAGGGAGTGAATACTTGTGTTTCCATAACGATTCCATTCACCTTCAATGAAAACAATCCTGTTGCTAAGTCTACAAAAATATCTTTTAAGCCTGGTGCAGTTTCCATCAGGAAAGTCAACGAAAATGGTTCCTGAAAACCAATACGCCAACCAATCTTCAATAAACGGTTCATGAAATTTTCTCCCAGGAAACTGACGATATTGTTCAATGATGGCTGATTGCAATCTTCTGGTGATAGTAAACCTTCGCCTTTCTTTGGTGTATCAAAAATTGTATCTCTCGAATTTTGGAATTTTGTATCTCTTCATTGCTGCAGGGAAGTAGAGGGAAGTTTTGCTCTTCTACAGCATCGTGTGATCCTTCTTTGTATGTATCTTCAGCTGGTAATGCTGCCGTTTCCCGTGAAACTTGATCTTCCTGACTTGAATCAAAATCCTGTGTTGCCAAAAATTGTGTTTGTTCTTCGGCTTTCAAACTGTACGAAGTTCGACGTGCATCTGAATCACAAATGTTCCATTCATATCAGTGATTTTGTTTGGAATATTTCAATCACACTGAACATCAAGTATTGTCGGCATCCATGCATTTCTTATCTTGTTTTATACTGAAAATCTCATTTGGTAAAAATGTTTGTTTTATGTTCTATCCAAAACACCATTCATACCAAGCATGTCCATTAACACCAGGCTAGTGCAATGCTCATATTAGTATGGAAATTTGTTTATATTTGAACTTACACGGTTGAGGCTCATGCATCTGAATTGTGGTATCCAAGGTATTACGGTTTAAAATGCGCCGTGGTTTAGACAACTTCTGTCTCTGTTAGAAACAATGAAGCAATATGTAGAACATTAAGTACACCACCTTTAAACTGATATGTTATTACAGAATTGACTTACCAGGCCCACACTAACAGTTGCTGGAATCGGATTCGGATGATCTGTAGATGGCCCACGTTCGCCATAAAAATGTTTAGAACATATGTAGGTGTACTTTGCAACCTTATCCAAAGTGAAGCCTTTCCTTTTACATGCCTCAACCCATATCTGGCATTTCTTTAGAAAACTGTGTTTTGCAGGGAACCTATAAAATCTAAACATTTTGCATGTGAGGTTTGTGCGCATAGTGTGGTGAGTCACTGTTGCAAAGCCCTTATGTGCAATGCTTTACAAACATTTTCACTTTGCCGGTTCTATCTAAAATTGAAGAAAATATATATGAAAGCGTAGATTAAGGCGGGACTAAGCAGGGTTTTGTCAAGATAGAAAGAGAACCGTTTGTCGGATTGAAATAATTTTTTTTTTTTCGTGATCAGCATAAAAACATCTAGGACACCTAAAAAAAATTAAAAACTATTTTGAAAATGTTATGTGCGTCAAAAAAATAAAAGTCCCGTGAGGTGTCCTAGATATCAATATTCTGATTACAACAAAAAAAGAATCATCGAGATCGGACCAACGGTTCTCTCAGAATCTTGACAAAACTTTTGCAACTTTTTAATAAATGATTGGGTATTTTGCTGGGCTGATAACAGCGCCCTCTAGGTAAACAGAAATTTTGCTGGTGGGCACAGGAAAAAAAATTCCACATGCAGTCACGTGACTTGCTTCGAGTTCTACCACCCCTTGCTGTATTTCCCACCCACTTGCTCCAGGGCATAGGAAAATGCTTGAATTTGCCATTTCTGAGCTGGAGGCGCAGCATAAATGCGTATTTTCATAACTTCGTCCGTGCAGAACTTCGTATTTTGAGCAGCCATAAATTCTTCCGAGCACAAATTCGTCCATGCGCAACTTCGTCTGAGCAAAACTTCGTCCCTGCGCAACTTCGTCCGTCTGTGCGCAACTTCGTCCGAGCTTTACTTCGTTTAGGTGCAACTTCGTCCGGGCATAACTCTGTCCGAGCGTTGCTTCGTCCGGACATAACTTCGTCTGCACATAACTTCGTCTGTGAGGATCCTCTTGCAGGATCTGCCAATTTTGTGGGCGGGAATTTGGGTACGGCAGTCGGGAGCAGGAGATTGGGCCCATCCGAATAGAAACATCCTTTTTGAACACGCCTGCATAAATTATTTTACATTGCAGAATTTGAATTCCTTTATTTGTGAAAAAATTGTTGTATAATGAATTTTGTCTTAATCCTACTTTTGGGAATTTTAATACTAAATATACATTATGCATGTATCACATACATACATTTTATATGGTAGAAAGTAAAGCACTTGAAGCAATAAATTGAATGTATATGTATTCTCTTGTACCAACCCCCGCGCCCTAAGACCTGCCCACAAAATTTGCGGATCCTGGAAGGAGATCCTCAACCCGATCCTCACAGACGAAAATATGAATGAAAGAAGCTATGAATGGAGGAATGTATACTCTGAAGAAGTTAAAATGTGACAAAGTAACGGCCGAACGAAGTTACACCCTGACAAAGTAACGCCCAAACGAAGTTACAACCTATCGAAATTACGCTCGGAAGAAGTTACGACGGAAAGAAGTTACGCCCGGGCGATGCTAAGCACGGACGAATCTATTTCCGGACGAAGCTAAGAAAATACGAATTTATGCAGGCAACCCTTCTGAGCTAGGCTCTTCCATCAGGTGATTTCTATCCCCCGGGTAAAAGGCTTATGAAGGCAACAGTGGCTGTTACGCCAACCTCTGCCACCCCCAACACATACCAGATAGATAACACATAAAATGATGAAATAATGAAAACGACCATGTTTTCCATATGAAAAATTTCAGGCGGTTATGTAACCGATCGTTCCAATCACAACAAACATATTTTCAAACCCCCGAGATGACATCTTGAAAACCAAGATGGCCGCCCAAAAATGAAAATCCACCAATCTGAACGAAATTTTAGATGGTTATGTAACCAATCGTTCCAATCACAACAAACATGTTTCAAACCTCCGAGACGCCATCTTGAAAACCAAGATGGCCGCCCAAAAATGAAAATCCACCAATCTGAACGAAATTTTAGATGGTTATGTAACCAATCGTTCCATTCACAACAAACATGTTTCAAACCCCCGAGATGCCATCTTGAAAACCAAGATGGCCGCCCAAAATTGAAAATCCACCAATCGGAACGAAATTTTAGATGGTTATGTAAACAA
>JAVBJR010000352.1:0-4763 GCA_031546965.1 Dysgonomonas sp. | reverse complement strand
TACTTCATGTATACAAAGCATGGTGGTGCAACCATGTGTCAACAAAATGCGACTGTTCGAATATTACAAAATACATTTCTCCCAATTATTATTTCTGCCCCACCCAAACTCCAAATACGTCACAAACTTGCGAAACTTTCCATCAACTGCAATTAACGTCACAAATGCAATGTGTACTGAAGGAATTACATAATCAACCTGTATTATAACTAACTATACCTATTTAATATAACTATGGAAATACATTATAATTCTTAACTACTAATGACAATATTATTCCAGATTTTAACATTAATTTCCCATTTTCACACGCGCATAAAAGTTGAAAAATACTGTAAATGAACATCGTTAATTAAATATTCCAACAGTTGTGCGAACTCGTGTTATCCGAATATTAATGGTTCACCTACTTTCAGTAATATGGTGTACATAATTCAACGTTTACGCCTCACATATTATTCTATAAAATGTATAATGTTATTTGCCAACATATGGCACTGAAAAATATACAACTGATAAAATATACAACCCCAATAAAAAGTTGGTGATATTGCATTTCTGCCAGTATGCATCAAAGTATTCGTGCATTTATTAGGAACAAAACACAAAATAATAATTAATTGTTATAGATATTGCTGAAGGAATTATCCAGCAACATCATTAACCAAACATAAATCAAATAATTCATAACATTATAAAATAAAAGAAATGTTGCAAGACCGTGATGCTCAGCAACGAAAACAATATTTGTCTGAAACATTTCTTTGTCAAATACTTTGTTTTAATAATGCTATTTGAATGTGTCAGGGTAAATGCCTCAACCTGCACAGTGACATTTTCAGGGTATACATATATGTCACAGGCTGTGGTGTCACACAGGCAGCGGCATCACGGCCGAGCAGTCACAATGTTAGCGACGTCACAGCCGTGCCGTTCAGATCAACGGTCAAATATTTCGGTTAGGTTAGGTTAGGTTAGGTTAGGTTAGGTTAGGTTAGGTTAGGGAAGGATAGGTTGGGAAGATTAGGTTAGGTTAGGGAAGGTTAGGGTAGGGTTGGTTAGGTTAGGTTACGTTAATTTAGATGCAGAAATGGTGCAGACTGTGGCAGCACAGCCTGAATGGATGGTTGTGACATCACTAACGTTGTGAAGCCACTGCCTGTGTTACACCACAACCTGTAACATATACATTAAAAAATAGTTTCAGTTCATATTTTAACAACTCATTTCTGTGTACAAGGTTCCATCAAAAAGTTCCTGGTCCTATTGAATTCAAAAAGATTGGTTTACATGAGAGTGCACACATTAACAGGCCCTTGACAATAGTGCCCAAGAGAGAAGGTACACCAAATTTGGTGTCATTCGATATCCAGAATAACTTCTATTAAAGTCATTTTGAGGTTGATGCCCAATTTCTTGTGTGTTCCCTCTGGGGTACTACACCCTCAGGTAAACAACTTCTTTCTAATTAATTAAGTGCAAGGAACATTTTTATGTAACCCAGTATAATGCCGTTATTGAAATAATACACCTGCATTTACTTACCATGTATTAACTTTAGTTGCATGGTTAGTTGCAGCTTATATTGGAAAAAAATGTTAATATTTGCGAATTTTTTGCTTCATTTCTGTGAAACGCACAGAAAAAAACTATAGCTCAAATGACAGAGCGTCCTTCGATCTATTAGGCCAAATTTGTTGATGTTTATTACGTTTTCCGGCTTTCAACAGTGCCAATTTAACGAACATCAAGAACAGAAATGCAAAGTACTCTCGACCTAGACACGCTACGTGCCTAGTCCGTCTAGTCCTGCCTTAATACAATGGCGGCACCTGTGACACGATCTATTATGGACTTTATTTTTTCCTAGGGCCAAGAAACAATTTCACGTGCAAATTATAATAATTATACAAATTTAAAGTTTTGGTTATTAACATTTGACTTTTACAACAGCTTTGAATATTAAAATAAACAGTGACTAATACTTTCCGAATGACCCTATGCTATATATCTCATTACATATTTCTATAAGCATACAACTGGCAGCATGTGCGAAATAGACTCTTAATGATACAAAATAGTAGACTCGGCGTTACGTATGTTTCAACATCGACAAAGCAGACTCGGTAGATTTTAGACTAGAACCTCCCTATGGGGCAGTTGTGCACCAACGTTTGCTGCAATGTATGTACACAAGCCCCTTGAGTTGTTCAGAATATTTGAAACACCCCTTCTTCCTTGTCAAGATATTGTAACCCCTTTCTCAATCCTTAAGTGAATAACGTAATTTATAAACGATCCCTAAGTATTTAAATTAGGTAGATGAGCATACCGTAGGTGTGCTATAATACACAATGCATTCATTGCATTTTTTAAAACAACATTGTGTATATTTTATGCACATTTTAGGTTTCCTATTTTGGCTAGTCGTTGTTACCGTTTTACCGGTAATAACGTTCTGCAAGAGCATAGCGATCGGAAAGGAGACTTTAGCGGAATGGAGAAATAGACGACAATTCCTCATTATTCCTGAACCTAAATTCACATTCAAACCAGCAACATTAGGCTATCCAACAAGTAAAGGGGCGACTACTTCTAAACCTTCACCAGGAGTAAATACACCTCCAGGTGTTGGAGGATCTACAACACCTCCAGGTGGTGGAATGCCAACAACCGCAAATCCACGACCAACGTTTGCAGTTGCAACACCGAAATACACAGGGCTACCAATAAATCCAACACGTCAGTTTCAGTGCATTGCATCAGTAACAATTTCACGATAGAGTTTGCTATATAAAAATTTACAATTAACAGAACCACAACCTACAGCTTCAACTGCAAGAACAACACCAACTACCACACCAACTACAACACCAACTACCACACCGACTACCACACCGACTACCACACCAACTACAACACCAACTACAACACCAACTACACCTTCAACAGCATCACCAGGTACATATGTGATATGTCTACTTGAGATTAAAGGTGAACTTTCCGGTTTTCGCACCACATACATTTTACGCAACTCACTGACCTACTTTTGCCTGGTCTGTCCGATGGTGGGGTCCAAACTGCGCAACAAAATTACCCCATGGTGCCAAACATAGCAAAAGGGCGGGTTTTTCGCGCATGCGCAGATCGCTGAACACAGCTGGGCGCGGCATTATGGCATTTCTGTTGTGCCAATAGTTGCAATTAGGCCTAAACTCGCGTCTGTCCGAGTGAATGCATTCACATGTTTAGTAATGGGGGAAAAGCGAAGTGTGCTGTTCCGAACTGCAAAAATACCAGAAGCTCACTGGATTGAAATTGCCACACATACCCACTGGTATCCGCCATTTTTGCGTTGGTGCACGAGCGCGCGTTGGCCTGCCATACATCCAGTGACGTCAGCAAGATGGCCGTTATGAGTGAGCCATGGCCGTTATGAGTGAGCAATTGTATACAAGTTCGGGGGGGCTATAACTAAAGAAGGAAATTTTTGTTCATAAAAACAAAGGTAGGGCGCTGTTATGTGTGATTATTTGATTGTTTCCCAGCGTTTAATTTCAAGCTACAACTTGATAAAAACAAATCGGAGAGTTGACCTTTAAAACAAACTGCAGACTGACACATGCGACAAGCTTCAGTGAAGCCCATTCATATCTTATTGCAATGAATTAAGATTTTAGTACAAAAATATAGCAAAACAAATAATGAATGTAGTCATGCAAAAACTACGGAATTTAAATAGGGAAATAATGTGGAGCAAAACAAGTAACGAGACAGAATCAATAGGAGCAATCATAGACCTATATCACTTACATGGGCTGCCAGCTGGTGCATTGAGGGTATTAAGCGGTATGTCAGGCGAAAGTGTGACTCATGGTGTGAGCGCTCACTTCCTGTTTGTGTTGGTTGCATAGGATAGGTAGAAGCAGGAAGTGATGAACAGGAAGCAAGCGCTTAAACCACCCACCCCTTTTTCACCGGCGGGTTTGGTCTGTGCGCAAAAATACATGGCGGCCATCTTGAGCTGGCAGTCCATGTAAGTGATATAGGTCTATGGAACAACCTAAACACCATACTTCATTTACATGAGTCGAGTCCCAACAGTTACTTCACTGCAATGCCACTCTTTGTTATGAAGGAAGCAAATTGATGTTGCAGTGAAGGATAACATTGGGACACTACTCGCTTGAGTGTCCATTTTGGGTAGAAGTTGGCTGAAAAGTTGCTGGCTGACTACTTAATCAAAGTGTGCAGAAAGTTTTGGAAGAACTGGTTTAGTAAGATAAACCCCGATCATAATTGCATATAAACAAGGGGCAATTATGCACACATGGATACTAGTCAGATATAAATTATTCACGTGAACTTTTGATGACATTTCCTATAGAACGTTCTGCAATATACAAATTCTGTTACGTAGATATTCTACATCGAGTCCTCATTTACTACATATGTATTAATAGCTGCCAAGGACCTTTTAATAAGATTTCATAGAATGCTCCAAAAGAAACCTGCAAATTCTGTTGTGTAAAATTTTCATATAGAGTAGCAAAAATAATTTAAACGTACATGTGGTAAAGCGACACCAACTGCAGTTGCAGGAGGTTCAAGTACAACTCCAGTCGCAGGAGGTTCAAGTACAACTCCAGTCGCAGGAGGTTCAAGTACCACTCCAGTCGCAGGAGGTTCAAGTACCACTCCAGTCGCAGGAGGTTCAAGTACAACTGCAACTCCAGTATCAGGAGGTCCAAGTATGACACCTA
>JAVBJR010000453.1:0-12135 GCA_031546965.1 Dysgonomonas sp. | reverse complement strand
TCTGTTGGGTTCTCCTCTCTCCCTCTCTCGGGTTCTCTTATCTCTCTCTGTTGGGTTCTCCTCTCTCCCTCTCTCGGGTTCTCTTATCTCTCTCTCGGGTTCTCTTATCTCTCTCTGTTGGGTTCTCCTCTCTCCCTCTCTCGGGTTCTCTTATCTCTCTCTGTTGGGTTCTCCTCTCTCCCTCTCTTGGGTTCTCTTATCTCTCTCTGTTGGGTTCTCCTCTCTCCCTCTCTCGGGTTCTCTTATCTCTCTCTCGGGTTCTCTTATCTCTCTCTCGGGTTCTCTTATCTCTCTCTGTTGAGTTCTCCTCTCTCCCTCTCTCGGGTTCTCTTATCTCTCTCTCTCGGGTTCTCTTATCTCTCTCTGTTGGGTTCTCCTCTCTCCCTCTCTCGGGTTCTCTTATCTCCCTCACTCGGGCTCTCCTTACTTACTCTCTCGGGTTCTCTGCTCTCTCTGTCGGGTTCTCTTATCTCCCTCTCTCGGGTTTTCCTCTCTCCCTCTCTCGGGTTTTCCTCTCTCCCTCTCTCGGGTTTTGTGCTCTCACTGTCGTTTTCTCTTATCCCTCTCTGTTGGGTTCTCCTCTCTCCCTCTCTCGGGTTCTCCTGTCTCCCTCTCTCGGGTTCTCTGCTCTCACTGTCGGGTTCTCTTATCTCTCTGTTGGGTGCTCCTCTCTCCCTCTCTCGGGTTCTCCTCTCTCCCTCTCTCGGGTTCTCTTATCTCTCACTGTCGGGTTCTCTTATCTCTCTCTGTTGGGTCCTCCTCTCTCGGGTTCTCTTATCTCTCACTGTCGGATTCTCTTATCTCTCTGTTGTGTTCTCTCTCCCTCTCTCGGGTTCTCCCCTCTCCCTCTCTTGGGTTCTCTTCTCTCTTCCTCTCTCAGGTTCTCTTATCTCTATCTGTTGGGTTCTCCTCTCTCCCTCTCTCGGGTTCTCTTCTCTCTCCCTCTCTCAGGTTCTCTGCTCTCACTGTCGGGTTCTCTTATCTCTCTCTGTTGTGTTCTTCTCTCTCCCTCTCTCGGGTTCTCCTCTTTCCCTCTCTCGGGTTCTCTACTCTCACTTTCGGGTTCTCTTATCTCTCTCTGTTGGGTTCTCCTCTCTCCCTCTCTCGGGTTCTCCTCTCTCCTTCTCTCGGGTTCTCTGCTCTCACTGTCGGGTTCTCTTATCTCTCTCTGTTGGGTTCTCTTCTCTCTCTGTTGGGTTCTCCTCTCTCCCTCTCTCGGGTTCTCCTCTCTCCCTCTCTTGGGTTCTCTGCTCTCACTGTCGGGTTCTCTTATCTCTCTCCGTTGGGTTCTCTTATCTCTCTGTTGTGTTCTCCTCTCTCCCTCTCTCGGGTTCTCTGCTCTCACTGTCGGGTTCTCTTATCTCCCTCTCGAGTTATCCTCTCTCCTTCTCTTGGTTTCTCTGCTCTCAATGTCGGGTTCTCTTATCTCTCTCTGTTGGGTTCTCCTCTCTTCCTCTTTCGGGTTCTCTTCTCTTACTCTCGTGTTCTCCTCTCTCCCTCTCTCGGGTTCTCTTATCTCTAACTGTATCTCTGTATCTTTCTACCTCTATCTCTCCATCTCTCCATTTCTCCATCTATCTCCCTCCCTCCATCCCTTCATCTCTCCATCTCTTCATCTCCCTATCTCTCCATCTCTCCATCTCTCTATCTCTCTATCTATCTCTCTATCTATCTCCATCTCTCCATCTATCTCTCCATATCTCCATCTCTCTATCTCTCCATCTCTCTATCTATCTCTCTATCTATCTCTATCTCACTATCTCTATCTCTACCTCTCTATCTTTCATCTCTCCATCTCTCTCTAGCCCTCTATCTATCTCTATCTATCTCTATCTATCTCTCTATCTCTATCTCTCCATCTCTTCATCTCTATCTCTCTATCTCTATCTCTCTCTTTCTCTCTCTCTATCTCTCTATCTCTATCTCTCCATCTCTCCATCTCTCCATCTCTCTCCATCTCTCCATCTCTTCATCTCTCCATATCTCCATCTCTTCATCTCTCTATCTCTCCATCTCTCTCCATCTCTCTATCTATCTCTATCTCTCCATCTCTCTATCTTTCCATCTTTCCATCTCTCAATCTCTCTATCTCCCTCCATCTCTTCATCTCTTCATCTCTCCATCTATCTCTCCATATCTCCATCTCTTCATCTCTCTATCTCTCTATCTCCCCATCTTTTCATCTCTCTATCTATCTCTCTATCTAGCTCTCTATCTATCTCTATCTCTCATCTCTTCATCTCTCTATCTCTTTATCTCTCCATCTCTATCTGTATCTCTCTATCTATCTCTCTCTTTATCTCTATCTTTATCTCTCCATCTCTCCATATCTCCATCTCTCTATCTCTCCATCTCTCTCTATCTCACTATCTATCTCTATCTCTCCATCTCTCTATCTTTCCATCTCTCCATCTCTCCATCTCGCTATCTCTCTCCATCTCTCCATTTCTCCATCTCTCCATCTCTCCATCTCTCCTCTCTAGCTCTCTAATTCTTTATCTCTCCATCTCTCCGTCTCTATCTCTTCATCTCTTCATCTCTATCTCTCTATCTCTCTATCTCTCTATCTCTCTATCTCTCTATCTCACTATCTCTCCATCTCTCCATCTCTCCATCTCTATCTCTATCTCTCCATCGCTATCTCTATCTCTCTTTCACTCTATCTCTATCTCTCTATCTCCTCTATATCTATCACTCTCTCTCTATCTATCTCTCCATCTCTATCTCTATCTCCTCTATCTCTATCACTCTCTCTCTATCTATCTCTATCTCTCTCTATCTCTCTATCTCCTCTATCTCTATCACTCTATCTATCTCTATATCTCTCTATCTCTCTCTGGTCAATTGATAATTCTTACTTTATGATGATTAAATGTCAGGGTCTAAAGACCACCTTCACAGTGTCTTTCTACATGTTTAGTTGATGTAGGTAGCAATGGCTCCTAAACAACGTGAGATTGATTGAGATATTGTTCGCAAAATGAAAATATTATATAATGCTGTATGAAACATTATCAAGAAAAAAGAAGAGGCTGGATCAGTCATAATCAAACCCAGACCAGGCCGACCTTGCAAGCTAACTTTGTGAGACAAGTGACAGGTTATAAGATGTGCATTGAAAAATCCAATGGGTTCTGCACAGATGATTGCAAAATACATTGCATCACCATCGGGGAAGACTATGGCACCACAGATTATCAGAAATGTTCTGCATAATGCAGGCGTTAAAGGACAATGTCCAAGATGGAATCCATTAATTATTGAAGTGAATAAGTAAAAAATGCTTTGAGTTTGCCAAGAATTATAAGGACATACCATTGAATATATCTGGAAAACTGTTATTTTCTCATGTGAAAGTAAGTTTGAATTCTTCAAACCGAGCAGTGTCATGACTGGAAAAGGAAAGGTGCTGCTTTGGACTTGCAAAACCTACTCTGTACTATGAAGCACGGAGGTGACAGTGTCATGGTTTGGGGTTACATGGGACACAGTGGCATTGGAAATCTTGTGTTTATTCATGGTAACCTGACTGCCAGAATGTATGTGGATGTGTTGCACCATACCTTAAAAGACAGTGCCAGAAAACTAGGCCTGGAAAAGACATTCATCTTCCAACAGGACAACGATCCTAAGCATACAGCAGGGATTACCAAAGAATGGCTCCTATATAATGTGCGTCGGCAGTTAAAAACTCCACCACAGTCTCCGAACATTAACCTAGTTGGAAACCTCTGGCATTTATTAGACCATAACATTAGAAAATATGCCATCGCAGGGAAGGAGAATCTGAAGCAGGTATTGCAGGAGGAATTGGGGAAATTATCACCTGACTTTACCAGGAATTTAGTTGAATCTGCCAAGGTAGTTATTAAAGCCCATGGGCTTCGCACAAGGTATTAATTTCATATTTTCATATCAGAACATGATGTAATTGTAACTGTTCCAATACTTTTTTGCGGTGTAATATCACATTTTATTGTTTATAATAACTTATGTTCAGACCTGTTTTCTTTTGCTGTTATGTAAACAATGTAATGCACTCTTTCTAATAAATGTACTTTGAAACCTGTCCTTCATTTCATTTAGCTGTTCATAAACATTTTCATACTGTCCCAATACTTTTTTTGCCAACTGTATATGTATTTTACATGTAACTGTTATAAGTACACTGTGTGGCAGAAAGATCTCCCGGATTTAGGAAGACCACTGGTAGGGGTATAGGTTAAGGGTACAGCAGTGAGGATTATGTCATTAGACAGCTGTGATTATGCCGTTTTCAATACACATCATGGCTTGGATGGGAGAGCATCGCGCTTTTGTTGAGTATTTTCCAAGAACGTACAGGGTCACGTTGATCGAACACGAAGCGGATGCAAAAGTTATGGTGCATTGTTATCGGCAAACCACCATTTTAATGCACTCTTCAGCAGCAAAAGCGTGATCTCCCGTCCAAGCCACGATGTGTATGTATTGAAAACTGCATGACCACAGCTGTCTAACGAAACATTCCCCACTGCTGTACCCCCACCCTACCGCTAGCTACGGTCTTCCCAAATCGGGGAGATCTTTCTGCCGCACCCTGTATAAACTACTCGTGCCGTTTGGGCAATCGCTGCATTTGCCTCTTAAAATTGGATGTGTATTATCATTTTGCTAACAACTGGGGTAAATGAAGGAATTATGGTGTGTAATAAGACATTTCGTTGCATGTTAAACATTTTTAAAATGTTATTTTAAAAGAAAATGCATAAGGAATTTGAGTCGTGCTTTCGCAGCACGATCATGCAGTAATAAGAGAGGCTGATTTGAAATTCGTCCACTCAGAGAAAGTCGTTTTATTGTGTAGAGCCCCCAACAGAAGGATTTGCGAGAACATCTATTGCGCATGCTTGTTTGGTGTTAAAAAAATGGCTCTCATGGGCTGCTTTTAGTTTCTATTTCTCTATAGCTCTACACGCTCCTATACTTGTCTCTTCGCTCGCAAATGTGTGTGCAAACACGTGTTTCCTAAAGCCCGTTGCCAAGTTTTTGCAATGGATACCTTCAACTATTCGCAAAATTTATCTTGCTGTCTTAACATCGATCCCCAAGTGACGTGCCAGTGCATAACTAGCGCCACACATCGACAATCTCTTATATAAAATCTATACACAAAAACTTTGCAATGACCAAGCTGAAAACGTTTTCCAACAAAAACTGGGAGAAATAATTTCTGATCTGATGACAGATTTGACTGTTTAATTATAAGGGGATGTAGTCTATATACTTTCAACCAACTATACAATATCTAAGATTGTTTATCAAAATACTTAATGTTACTAACATACTATACACTCTTGACAAAGTTTGATACTGAAATTAGTATTCAGCTTTCTAAATTTATGTCAATTTGTAAAAAGATAAAGCCACTGACAGATTCTGTCCACACTCAATTTGTCAGTAATTCCTAATTGATTAAGTGTATTTGTTCGAAAATATGCTCTTTCCACGTATCCTATAGCTATCTTCAACAATAACAAGAGGATAACTACAAAAATCCAACACCGATTTAATAGCTAGATAGAATTGATTCCCACTTCCACTGGGATATACCATTCTTTTTTCATTTGGAAATCTCCATTGGTCCCTGATACTGCACGGCATATAAAAATCGAGCTCAGTTTGCTGTGTGCGGAAAAACTTAAATTGATCTCAAAGGAAGATTTTGTAACCTCGGTCTTTGTATTCGGGCCTCTGTCCCCAAATAATCCTCGTGAAAACCGCTGCAGCTTAGGCTTAACTTTTGACCCTTGTATATACATATATCTTATTTGAATCAGCATACTTTTTTAGCATTTCAGTTCACATGATTGATGAATTCTGCATGCTCTAATATTTTTCCCAACCAACTTCTACTGTTGCCTATAGAGCAATTAGGTCAGAGTTTGCAGAACATTGCATTTTGCACGTATCTATTTACACGTCTTGATTGCAATTTATCAGTGGAATGAAAGTACTAATAGAAACTGGTGATCTGACGGAGTATATACTGTATGTTATTAAGCACTAAAAGGGGTTGTGCGGTTTGTAGCTGCAGCATGTATAGTGCGATATGTATTATTCATTGGTGATCATTAAAAGAGCTGTAGAAGAGCTTCTAATGTGCGAAGTGTCGCTGTGAGAATAGTGAAAATGTTGAAGAAATCTGGAAAGAGGAGTTACTTTGGTTGGGTTGGGCACACTTAGGCCTACTCGCCAACGAAAAGAAACAAGTTTGGTGTGTTGTGTGATGGGGTGTGGGGTGTTGGGGGTGTAGCATTAGTTGTACCCCTGTTGCTCTTTCTCTTCGTGTTGGTACATTCGCATCTAATGCCGTAAAACATCTCGGAAAGCGGCGTTAAATCCGATAAAAGCGTCAGCATCAATCACCACCACTGTAAGAGGATAGGTTGAGCGAGGGACGATGCCAATACAACACCCTTGCATCTATTTCTCTCACATTATAAAAAATATATCAACATTCACTTTATAATTCTAGATACATATGTAGTATAATATTGGCACTTTCACCTATGGGCCACTCCCTTCACTGTCATTTTTGCACCAGCATTTCTTTTTAATGGAAAATTTAGAGCACTACATTTCTTTCATTGTAATAATAAATTATTTATCTACAGATTTTTCATATTATGAGTGCAACAAGAGTTGTCACCCAACAACAGAATGGTGTATACGTGCAGCAGCACCATAACTGAAATCATAAAGAGGCCAAAGTAAAACGGTGTTTAACAACTTGGTTTTAATACATAATTGGAATAAATGTATATAAAGACGAATGTAGCCCATGAAACAACACAGTGAAAAATGCAAATGCAAACTATATAAGAAATATGATAATAATAAGAGCTCAAATCTACTAACGCAAGTTCAAATTTCTATCTAAAACTAGGGTATAAAAGCAACATATTTAAAGTATTACATTAAAACCTGGAATAAACTGCACTTGAGTTATTTATTTGTCTGTAAATGCAAGGCATTCAATGCAATCATAAATCAAGATTTGCTAAGTCAGAACTCTGTGTCACTTAATTAATAAGTAAATAAAATCAATAACTTTCAATACACAAATTACCTACAATTGTACTTGAAGTTTGCTTTTATTCGTTTGTCGTCAATGGTGTTTGTGTTTGTTTGTTTGTTTGTTTGTTTGTTTGTTTGTTTGTTTGTTTGTTTGTTTGTTTGTTTGTTTGTTTGCAGTAACTTTCAGCTCATTTTTACACAACTTCTACACATCCTAGAGAGCTGAAATTTGGTATGAAGGTCAGTCTCTCGGTATATTATCCCAATTCAATTCGGATTACGCATTTTAGAGGCCAGATGCGCGAGTTATTAGATCGCTAATATCGAAGCCCGGGTAGCTTCATGGGTTGTTTTCACTGCATAGCATCGGCAGTGACGGCGCTTGTGGCAACGGACTTTAAAAACTGAAATTCACAATTTACGCTTGTGTCGATTGATAAATTAACTACCCAAAAAAATTAATTTTTTCACGGCTTGTTCCTGGTACATACAGTATTCTTTCTTGCTAACACACTGTTCTCGATTTGAACACGAATAAGTATGATTACTACTTTCAGAGTTTAACAGTAGCTTATGTAGTTGGCTGGTCTGTTCTAAAAAGTACATCCTGAGTGTATAATCATATTTTAAAACTTTTCAATTAAACGGTTTAACTATTAATGTTATCAATATTTTACAACCACTGATAGATGATCATCTAGTCGTTCGAGTGTCTAGAAAATATTGCAGACGTAAACTCAATTTTGAAGTGTGCCTAGCTGCTTTTCCATTCCATATGTTGCTGTTTTTATTATCCATGCAGCTCTGAATATCTTTACATATAGTTACACGAGATTCTTGAATCTGCAATTAAAATGTAGTGCACGAAGGGAAGGAGTAATTCATGATTGGTTGCGTTTCATCACGTGACGTCACTATAGGCGTTCCTGTTCTCTATTCTTCATCAGAAATGCAGAAGCAGGTGCAGGTTGGCGCTTTATTTTTTAAACATATTTATATTGCATATAATTTTCCGTTTAGTTTCAGGAAAGGTGGTGTTTTTATATAGCTACACCCCTTGCTTTTACGCAAACTTCTGTTTTTGTGGTCACGTGGTGAGGGTGTGGGGGATGCTGGAGGATGCTGGAGGAGGAGGGGAGGAGGATGAAGAGGAAGAAGAAAGAAGGTTCTTTTTCTTTCCTTTTGTCTTTTACCCATCTGTTTGAATTTATTTAAGACCTAAGCATGCTAATAGGATTTCTGTTTCTGATCGGCTAATGCTGTTCGATCGGAGAATTGAAGAGATTTGGGGAGGGAGTGAAGATCGACGCTCGGCACCGATGGGGTCACATGGAGCCCTTGTCCCACCTCACCACGTCCAAAGTCTCCAAACACTTCAAAGACTCCAAAACCCAAGTTGTACGCAGTGTCTTGCAGCTTCTTCAGCAGGAAGCAGTCTTTCTAGACACTCCCAGCACTCACTACATCACTTCTTTGAAGGTACTATTACACTTGCTAACACACTTTTCTTCATTTATTACTTTTTATCAATTGTTATCAATTAGTTTATTGTTATACGTAGTTGCAACTGAAATTTAGAGCTGAAAAGCCAAATGCAATGCGGGGAAGCCAACATTTAATTGCTTCCCTGCATATTATTCGTTGTTTTTATGGTAATATATTGACAGTAATCTGTAATAATAGTATTCTGGTCGTTGAAAGAAATCGCTTCGGTAATTTTAATTGTACTTAATTTTGTGTTAGGCTATTAGAACTATGTGAAATATGAAGTAAATAAAGGTGATAGTTGCAGTGAAAGTTTAATTTTAACCATGTTAAAAGGCATTTTAATGAGTTTATTGCAGTTTGTAAGAGATAGTTTGCAAAATCATTGTATAGGTATACAACAGTTGTATAAATATGAAAGTTAATTGTTTTGCTTTTTAAAATGCAATTGTCTCAAATGTAGCCCTACTTCATATTCATTCTACATTTCATAAATTCAGAAATTCGGTGTACAATATGTTACTATGAATTTTATAAATGAAAACTGCAAAATGTTATTCAGTTTCCATCTTACATAATCATATAAGAGTATATTTTATCATATTTATCATGCTGGATGAGTTATTGAACATTTTTCATGTTAATCCAAAATTTTGAAACCCAAGTTTATATATTGAAACAAATTCCTGTGGCACTTTATTTTTTTACCCAGTAATAAATAACCCTAGTTTGTCTTTCGAATATATGGGTTAACATACTATACTACATGACTTATAAAATGCTGAATTACGTGTAACCATGTTGTAAAATTTCATTTGGAACATGTGACACCTTCACAAATCTTTATTTGCTATCATCACTTTGGAACGAACTTTTAATGCATTTATACACAATACATATGAAATGCAATGGAAGGAATAATACAGTAACTTATCCCCTAAAATGGCGAACAACATGGTTCGCAATTGGAGCTTTTCCGGAACAAGTGTCATATACAATAGGCTACTAATGGGTCAAATATTAACACGGTACTTTAGGTGTGTGATGTTTGGCACATTTGGCACATTTGGCAAGGACATGACAGAAACTGGATAACCCAAGTCTTGAAACTTGTTGATTGACATAAGGAAAACTCTTGACATCAGATTTCTTTCCACTGCGCACGCGTTGCAAGGCCCTTGTTGTCCCCAGTTTCCGGCTTTTGTTGTGGTATACATTTACCACTCTGCACACCATTATTCGCATGTCCTTACTACATAAAGACCATATATATCAAGTCACAACATTTATATTCGGTTGCTTTCCTTCAATGTCCATGCACAGATTGCGCACTTCGGACAAATGCACACTTCGGTCTTCAACAGCGGAGTCCGGTCAAGTCCTTTGTATGACACGCATTTAATCGGGAATGTCCATCACCAGCAGAAGCTTCAGCAGCAGCAGCAACAGCAACAACAACAACCACCACCACCACAACAACAACACATAAATGTATTTGGCCATCCTTATCCACCTTCTTGCAGACTTCCTGTGGTCCACTTCCCTGCAGCGCACCTCTATTCGTGGACCGCTGCAGATCGCTTAGCTGCATTGCATGGTAAATCTGCCTACTACACATGATATTCATTAGCAAGATTGTGTACATATAATGCTGTGATTGATAACTAATTATATGAAATTAATTTATTAAGAAGGGCTGAGCTGCGTTCCGCGAAAGCAACGCCGCAGTCGTACCGCTTTTACGCATCAGCAGCTTGCGGCTCTTGAGAAGACATTTTCTAAAACTCAATATCCCGACGTTTTGACACGGGAAAGACTATCATTGTGCACAAGTTTACCAGAAGCCCGAATCCAGGTATATACGTATATAAACTGAATTGGAAATAAGTAAAATATTGTAGACATGTCTCCCTTGTACGCGCAACAAATTTTAAACTCGTCTTATAAATAGTCAAAATTCGTAATTGGTTGTGTTTAAAGATAGTAAAACTGCACTTTAATATTGTCAATTAGGTTTGGTTCAAGAACCGACGAGCAAAACAAAGGAAAAAGGAGAAGATGTTGGCACACAGAGATTCTGAAGATCAAATGGACAATATGGCAAGACCAAAACAAGAGAAAGAAATAAATGTAGCCTCAGATGAAAGTAATACTGTTGCTACATCTTCATCGTCCTTCCAATCACCAGCACCAGTTGAAACTTTTACTGCTCAAGGTAAGATCTTAGATCTAATTCTTAAAACAATAACTGACAAAATGTTGTATCATTTTGTATTTCTTGATTCAATCAATCAATCCAGATCCATCATCTTCCCCAGATTCACCAATCTTTTCCAAAACTGATGACTGCAACCCATGTGTAAAACCAACAAGTAGGCCTACAGGTATTTCTATAGTGTACCATATGTAGTTTTTTTGGCCTCGAAGTGAAAGTAATGTTTTATTTGTTGGCATTGGGATCAAGAAGTGACAGAGGACATAGACACTCCTATCAATTGGAACATGCCTCGTCCAAACTTCTATCCATCACCGACAGGGGCGTTGTGTGGATGGAGCTCATCAGCAGCATCAGCTGCTGCTGCCACCTATCGGATGTATCCTTTCATCTGGCCTGCACTTTTCCATCAACATACGTCTGAAATGGGTCACATGACATTTGCCAGAGTAGGAAGTCACTTGGCTGGGTTAGACCTTCAGCATGCATGCCATTCGGGCATATTTGGAGAAAACCTAACAAATAACTCACAGTAGTTTTACTTAGACGAAATCACTTGCTGATTTCACAATTAAGACATTGTAAAAGATTTCATACAAATGTACGTACATAAATCTTTATTCAAACTAATTATTCTGTGAACTAATACATTTACGAATGCAAGAGCAAGACAACAAGTAATACAAAGTAATACCTAACTTTTCAAATAAAAAGTAAAAATATACATATAGAGGAGATATCGACTTTTCATCATTTTAACAACTGATTAATAATGATTAAGATCAATTGCTGTATTATGTCAATCAACAATCGTAAAGAGAGCTATGTTTGCGTGATGTCTTGTGTCCCAGCTGGGGATGTAACATAAACCTCTCGCATAAACCATGGTGCAGTTATTATGAAATTGCTCCAGTGTTTCATCAATACCATATGACAAATTAAATTAATGTCTTAATTTAATAGTGGCAAAATAGATCTACACAAAATCGCCCATTTGGTTTTAGATGAATATCAGTGTATTTTCAGATTGGAACATAGTATATATGTACGGCATAGTGGGACCCCTCTATAAAGTTCCTCTTGCAATGTAATTTCCAATAAGGCAATGAATGACCTGTAAAGCCATGCTGCTGTTATAAGTTAACTTTATTGACAATACAGCTATATAGGGTCAAAGTCAAGTCAGGACATACATACTTCATTATATAAAGGGGTCCTTTATAATGAGGTCCCACTATCCACAACATGCCGATTTAGTTGCATGGATTTTTCCGTTGGTGGCGCTGCGGTCAGAATCCCGTTTGGTGCTGCTTTGTATGCTGGCCAGAATAGCGAGTATGACAATAAAACCGGTTTTCCACGTTAAATAGCGGTTG
>JAVBJR010000800.1:0-3089 GCA_031546965.1 Dysgonomonas sp. | reverse complement strand
GAAGATGTTGTTTCGACGATTGGTCGCCATTACCGCAATTTAAGATTCACGTATCGCAAAAAGAAGTTGATTTCGGTGTGAATTCCGACATATGTATGAGGAACGTATATGGTACGAATTTCAAACTTCGGGTTTTCATATATCTTGGGTTATAAAATTGCGGGCATGTTAATTAAGAAAGGATGTATATTCGCCACGTTATCATTTTCAGAGATTACCAGGATGAAATTATTTTCTGAGGGGAGAAAGCAGCAATTTCCAACAAGAAATTCCAATACAAGTTCTCTCGATTCTAGTCGTTTAGGTACAGTATGTCAAATTTAAAGCTGAAATACGATGAATAATATTTCTGCAACGGTTTGAATTAAATATAAAGTTGATATTAATTTCAAGTAGCTAACTTTCAATTCCTTGCCAGATATTTCTGATGAGTTCTGCAGAAATATCTGGCAAGGTTTAATATATATTAATAATATTATCAAGAGTATAGATATGCGTTTTACAAGAAAATATGTCGCTGTGTATTTTCAATATATGTCTATTTTTTTAAAAATGTATTTAATATGTACATTTTATAGTTGCAGATTCCTGTAAGCCAGCAGACTGTCCTGGATGTTTTTCACGGAAACCTATCTTGCAATCACGGTGCAATTTCTGTGAAAAATTGTACTGTGCCTCTTGTGTATATCTATGTCAAAAATGCGATGGAGAATATTGTTCACTTTGCTCAATGCGCCAGTAAGTGTTGCATACTACTGTATTTTCTATGTTTATTTGTTACTGTTTGAATATACGTATATATTTAAACTTATAAACTTTTTCCAGGTACAGCTGCCGAGATGATTCTGCGCTGTGCTTAAACTGCATAAAGTAAGAATTTCATCTGCTCAAGATTGTGCTGCTCAATCCACGATGGCGCTATTAATTCCATAATGTTATCTGATTTAAAATGGACAAATGCTTGCAAATTGATTTTCAACGTTATAAGGTGCCGCATCATAAAGTTTTGTAAAGGTCACAATTTTGAATGTCGGCTAGATAATTTGAATTGAAGATTTAAGTATTGATTGGCAATACGATCAAATTCATAACAAATTGTGTAGTTTATAACATATGCGCACCTTTACGTGGAAATTATATTCCATGCATTTTAATATTTGTATACTGCAGAATAATGATCTGCGAATGGAAGTGTAATAGTAATGTTTAAATTGCAATTGCACACGTGATTTCTATTTGCAAAAGTAAATATATGCTCCAAGCAAGGAGTTGGACCAAATCATGAAAGTATTAATTAAAACCAATTGTAAAAACTCAAGTGTATCAATTTGTTTATTTGTTTAATGCGCTAGGTTATTAGTAAGATTTGTTTAAAAAAATTGCAGGAGAAAAAACGAATTAATTGCATTAAGAATTTTGGTAATTAGCCTTGTTAGTTATTTTTTAGTTTAAAATGTAAAAAAAAAAATAAAATTGGAGGTGCGGGGTATCGATCCCCGTACCTCTCGCATGCTAAGCGAGCGCTCTACCATTTGAGCTACACCCCCGAATATCTTTCCGGCTCTCTATATACCTAGAAGAGAGCATGAATAGGAATTGAATCTAAAATAAGCTGCAAATTATGTAATGACCTGATTGCGTATAAACTTATAGTATTTTAATGTGTTTGGCAAATTGTCATTACTGTTTATTAATAGAGCGTCCCATATTTGTGGGTGGTATTATACTGATACTGGTCTTGAATCCAAGGTAGTTGAACCAATAGAAATTGCGGATCACGCCCTTAACCCGGCCCTAATAGTGACGTTTCTATGCGTACCGGTACATACCGGTATTGCCCTGCGTACCGCTTATTTACGAAATTTATGCGCTATAGGGATCGTTAGCCTTTAGGGATCAGTGTTTGGATTTTTAGGTTAGGTTAGTTTAGGTTAGTTTGGCGGGAACAATGGCTCGTAGCCAATTTGCCACTTTCGCTCCAGCGATCCCTAAAGGCTAACGATCCCTATAGCGCATAAAGTATGTAATATCGCGTAGCAGGTACGTCGTGACGTTTCCGGCATAGTTCGCTCTGATTGGTCGGAGCTCATCTGGGTTAGGCTTGTTCCTTGGTTACGGCGCTTCATCCTTTGAATGTCGGCGTTGAGTTGCTGCCATCCACTCTTGGAATTACGTTGTGATCACGAAATTCTCGATATATTTTTACGTCATGAAAATGGACACGGACAAGTATTCAATCATTCTACCGACTTACAACGAACGGGAAAACCTTCCTCTCATTACATGGCTAATTGTTAAATACTTGTCTGAATTGTAAGTACTGCAATTTGATTTTTCCATCCAAATTTTGTTTCGCATTTCCAATTTGTTAGCATTTTGTTTGCGATCATTTTTCCCTTAATTAGCGAAATCGACTTTGAAATTATTATTGTGGATGATGGAAGTCCGGATGGAACTTTGGCAGTTGCAAAGCAGCTGCAAAACATATACGGATGCGATAAAATAGTACTTTTAAAAAATATTGAATTCTTTAAAAATGTCAATTAACTCTGGAATTTTGTTTTATAATTTATAGGTTTTGAAACCCCGAAAGGAAAAATTAGGTCTTGGGACTGCATACGTTCATGGTATGAAAAACGCAACAGGAAATTATATTATCATCATGGATGCCGACCTTTCACATCATGTAATCATTAATTCTATATTATTCTCCTTCATTTTTTCAATGTATTTATATTTGATTAATTTTATTTTATTTCAGCCCAAATTCATTCCAGAATTTATAAAGTAGGTTTTGTATTTTGTTTTGAATTATAAATTAAATATATAATAGGCTCATTTCAAAAGTAAGGGCCGATGGAAATCAAAAACCAATTAACGGAAAAATACGTCTCGGTTGTTTCAAACTTGTACATCACCACATTATTTTACAGAATAGTCACTATAATTTTTTAAGCCCCATGGACACTGTAAAAAATGTTTTTTAAGCCCGCTGAATAAAATTCCGCCGCCTGCAAGTTAAACCAGTCCATCACTGCCGATTTCAACTTTTTGTTGATGGATTTTCACAACTTCAGAGGTTGCTGGTT
>JAVBJR010000218.1:0-2744 GCA_031546965.1 Dysgonomonas sp. | reverse complement strand
TCCGTGCGCCCATTCCATAGCGCCCAAGCAGGCTGCGCCCAATGCCCGGCGCCCAAAGCGCCACGCCCATACCGCGGCGCCCAATCCCTGGCGCCCAACCCTCCGCGCCCAAACCGCTGCGCCCAAAACTCGCGTACCCGTGGTATTGTATATTAGTACTATTATAAAATTATGCTTATGCTTCCTTGCATTACTCCAGCGGACTAGCCTCAAAGCAGGCTCACTGCATACTACGCACTCTAGTCTCTAACCTCGAGTGTAAAGTTTTTTAACTGCTGCTGCCATTCTTGCTTCTGCTGATTAAAAATTACTAAATGAAATGCTATTGTATCATTTAATTTTCTCAAAACATCATGTTGCTGTTTATTAATTTTTTACAGAAACAATGTTGAATTTCGTCGAAAGGGGGAAAATTTGAATAGGGAATTTGGACGTGGATCGGCAACACGGCGTACCCTGAAATGGCGGGTCGGTGATGGCCGTCGTTCAGCGGACGACCGGCTTTGTGTAGTGTAATTAATCTCGCGTTTATTAAATTATTGGGCGAAGAAAGTTTTGTGAGAAGATGGTGAAAACACGGATCTCATGTAGCTTGGAAAACGATATGTCCAAATCTTTATCAGGAATGCCGAGGAATGGAGGACCGAGAGTGAGTCTTCGCCGATCTCACGTCATGTACAATCAGTACAAAGAAGACGAGGTAAAGAAACGTCACATTGTTCGAAAAAACGATGTTCACGTCATTTCGTTCGGTTTCCGTTCGTTTTCCCAACGATCTATCGGTTTTGGAATATCGCGATTTGACCGAATAACGCGATTTCTAATGAAAAATACTCGCAAGAACAATGGCGGTCATCGTCTCCATGTAAAACTCTCGAAACCATCTGAGTAATTACTTCCTTATATCGCTTCTATATACGTGTGATTTAATATTGGCGAGGTTTTTTGTCTAGGACGAAGAAGAAAGCGACGAATCCGGATACGCTGCTGTGCCACCCAAAGATCGCATAGAAAGACAGTCGAAATGCAAGTGGAATTTGTATATTATATTTAATTTTATCATGATTATATAGTTAATACAATATAATTTTGGGCAGTTGAGGAAGACAAGGAAGAGGACGAAGGTACAGAAGAGGAAGCGGAAGAACAGGAAGAAGAAGCGGACGAAGAGGAAGAAGAAGAAGAAAATGAGGAGGAAGATGATGACAATTGTGACCAGGATATGGAAAGCCTGAGGATGAAAATACGAACACGGCAAGATAAATCGCAACCTGGTAGCAGTGAATTGGAAGGCAACAGCATCCGTAGAAGCACAAGACAGAGGAAACCGATGTAATTGCAATCTGATGTTGGTATAATATCAATATTTCCAAGTTTTCCATCGCGGTGGAACATTTGGAAAATGCACACCTCTTATGGAAGATCAGTGTATTTATAGCTGTCAGTTGAAAAAAGTTGTGCAGAAATGTCTAGAAAATTTATATGTAGATATAATAATAAAAAAAGTAATATTTTCTACACAAAATTGTTTTATTATATTTTCCCAGGTGAGATAAACTATAGGAAAATGTAATTAAATGATTGTTTAAATAATACAATAAATAAATAAGCATATTTTTGAAGGAACATGTCTGGACAAACGTGTTTTGAGAATTTACTGATCATCTAATACAAGGTGTCTAATGATACTGGAAATCCTTGAAATCCTGGATTTTTTTCTTAATCCTGAAAATTGTATCCTTTATTAATCAGTTTACGTGCTCGATTAATTATTTTGTTATGTAACCATTTGTGGCTTTATTATTCAAGGATGACAACATTAAAGGTGAACTGACAGGGTTTTGTAACACCCCGTGATATTCGGACTGCAGAAAGAATGATTAAAATTAAAACTATGAGTTAATTTCTTTTCTTTTTTAAAAATTTATTAAAAGTGTTTTAACAGATTGACGTTAGTGCGTTTTTGGGCCTGTGCAGAGAGGCTAGGAGGGGAAACATTATGGTATGGAGAGTTTGTTGCATCATATGAAGTGGGGAAGCCACCTGTATATAGCCAACAGGCATGCACATTTTGGTGCAAGTGGCATGCCATGCGTACTGTCCCGGATGTAAATTTTGAGAGCGTGATGACTTTTGAGGACCTATTTTAGGGTAAATTTGCGAATTTTTATAACAAAAACGAATCGTCGGAAAAATCAGAAAAAAATTGGACATATGCAAATACATGCTGTTCATGCAAAGGAAATTTTTCAGAGAAATCGGGGGCAAGAAATTTACCCTGTCAGTTCACCTTTAATAACTAACTGTATCAGTCATGTTATTTGTTTTGTATCTTGGAAAAAATAAGTAAATGTCCTTGATAATCATGGAAATATAATGGAATTTTGAAATTAAAGATCAGTAGGCACACTGGACTATCTTGTTGCTCATATTGAAAATGAGCTCACTTTACAAAATAAAAACTTATATTGTTTGGCATTAATAATAGGAAAATTTAAACATTATTCAGTTAGATATATTATAGATTTTGAGCATCACAATCGTGAAATTGCATATTGTAGAGTTGCTAAGATTGTCGTTATTGAAAATTTTGAGAATTGAACCTGCTTTGTGAACAGATACGACACGCTGAACCAAAGCTGGCTTCTGGGCAGTTCACGGCTGCGGGACTTCACTACCGCCATGCCGAACGTGATGGTGCATCCTTCGCGCGAAGTGGTGTCCAACTCGCAGAAGATCAACCA
>JAVBJR010000914.1:0-3700 GCA_031546965.1 Dysgonomonas sp. | reverse complement strand
TTGTTTCAAGCAAATTAGAAGAGGAACGCAGAAATCAATAAACGAAATTATATAAAGTGTCAAAAATTATACATTTTCCAGGATTAAGAAAAAATTCCAGTATATTTCCAGGATTTCAAGGACAACAAAAAAATTCCAGTAAAATTCCAGTACGTATTTCAAGGATTACCAGTATCAGTAGACACCCTGTATATGGAATCAAACACTTATTACTGTCCTGTTCAAGGCAAGCAAAATAAGTCTTTTGTCAATTAGTTTTGAAAAGTTGATCAACTTGTCATACACGTACATTACATATACAATTTTGCTTTTTTCGATTCAATGTGTGTAATTGTATACTAAATTTTATCGTCGAACAGAGTGGGAAAACAACATACATAAAACAAGTAGCTTTGCTTCAAGTGATGGCACAAATAGGTTGCTACGTGCCGGCACAGTACGCGAGCTTTCGGTTGTGCGACAGCATATTTGCCCGAATAGGCAGCGAAGACAACATGGAAGCTAATGCATCTACTTTGATGGAAGAACTAAAAGATATCCATTTCATGCTGAGCACATCCAGTGACAAGTCTCTCGTTCTTATAGATGAGCTTGGCAAAGGTAAATACGCGAGCCGGTTTAGGATTATTACCAGCAAACCATATTTACCTTCCGATTTAATGCAGGAACTAGTGTTGAGGAAGGAGTTGGCCTCAGTTATGCAATTAGTGAGGAACTGCTTCAAAAAAAGGTAACATTTATATTTTAAGGAATCCATCCTCCACCACATGCAGCAATTAAGAATAATATTGTTACGCTATAATAAGGCATTCACGCTGTTCACAACACACTTCCCGGAATTAACTCAACTTGACACAATCTACCCAAATGTGAACAAGTTAGTATAGAGTAATTTCCCAGAATTGAAGGATCTCACTTGGTATTAAATAGAAAATAACAATTGTGGATGTAGTTTTCATTTTCAAGTGAAACACGTGCAAAGTGAAAATGCGGATGAAACTCACATGGAATTTACGCACCAACTCTGTTACGGAGCTACTCCAGAAGAAAGCTATGGTTTGAGACATATAATTATATTTCCTAATCCTGTCAAGGGGTGTCAGTTGGGTTTACTTCTAACTATTGTGGCTCATATGGTGATTGAAATTTGTAAATATAACTTTCATGTTGCGTCTCGTGTTCAAAATTAATTTTACATCGTTGTACTTTCATTGTAAATATTTAAATTTGTCAACATACCATTTTATTTGTAGGCATCAAGTTAGCTGAACTTGCAGGATTCCCTCCAAGTATCGTAAGTGACGCGGTGAGAATCGCGCAAGAGCTTCGGGAAAAACAGAAAGTACGTTAATATTGTAGTTCAAATACAAAGACAAGCAGAACTAAGATCATTTTATTACTTATTCACCAGGCAAATCATCCTCCAGACCCACAAGTACGACTCGAGAGGGCCAAGTTTCGATTAGGCAGCCGTTTGGTGCTTCTGGCCAACAGGTTCTCGTCGATGGATCACGAGGACCTTGTCGCATCTCTGCAATACCTGAAAGATCGCTACGAGCAGGAAATTGATGGATAATGTTTATATGTATTTCCAACGTTTACTAGTAGTTAATATACCAGAGACCCAATTATATGAATTTCATTAAATGGAAGTTTAATGTTTGGATGTATCAACGAAACAAAAATAACAAGTAAAAATACACTTAAAGGAACATTTAACCATTGGGTCAAATACAGGGTGACATGTTTGAAAATAATAAATGTACTTAAATTGCACATATAATATTTGATTAAGATGAATGTTGCAATGTTTGGCATTTCTGAACACTAACGTCCAATCTGCACTTGTCATTTGTACACAAATATAATCTCATGGTAGTGGAACTGGTCAAACACACCCTGTATTTAACACCTTTATCAATATTCAATAATTCAGAGTTGTGAGCACTATCGCTAGCCTAAAAGTATCGAATAAAACAACATTAAACAATGTAAAATATTGGATTTTTGCTGTTTACGCCCTTTCTATCGCCACACGTGCTTGCTATATCCATCTTGATCATTTGAAAAGGCGTAAGTAGTGAATTTCGTTTTCAAGATGATATGCAATACGACTTATTTTAGTT
This sequence comes from Dysgonomonas sp., assembly GCA_031546965.1. Taxonomy (GTDB): domain Bacteria; phylum Bacteroidota; class Bacteroidia; order Bacteroidales; family Dysgonomonadaceae; genus Dysgonomonas_A. The sequence continues at coordinate 1,574 of JAVBJR010000914.1, read as the reverse complement.
TCGTACTTCGACAATACAATTTCCACCTAGCCAGATGATAATTAGACGGAATAAGAATGATTCTGTCATGCAAAACAAAAGGTGTACTTCAAGTGGTGCAAGGCATCAAATCCAGTATTTAATTAAAAATACGCTAGCGATGGAACTCTCAACTTTGGCAATCATAATGATACAAATATCAACAATCTTGAACAACATTTACTGCAATAACATTTGAACTGGAAACGAGTGACACTGCTTAAGGTGCCTCTTCAGTCCCTTTTTCCACGCGAAGCTCAAAGGACAGATGGAGCATCTAAACCTTGGTCTGTTCTGCGTGTGCAAAGTCATGTGTTTCTTGAAGTTTGGCACTGAACACAGTCTTTTGCCACACAACTCGCACCATACAACACCTTTCAAATGTTGTTGCATGTGGAACGCGAAGCCTTTCGGCGAGTAGAACTCCACGCGGCATATATTGCATCTGTAGCGTGCATCATGCTGCTCTTCCGAATCTGTTCCAAGTAAATACAATCATGTCACCTGTGACAACACTAAATTATCTTGATGTACATACTTAAATGTTCTCTGGCAGCAACATCGGAGTCCATGCGGTTGTCCTCGTGATCTTCGGTGGCAACGTCGGTACCGTACCCGCGGAAGAAGTCTTCTTCATCGTGGTGTCCAGTCGTCATACCTTGGTCATCGACATCGTCTTCATCGTCGTCATCATCCTCATCACCACCAAATCCACCACCACCATCATCACTCGCAGAGTTTTCACTCGGTTTATAGGTTTTAATCGATCCGTCAGGCGTAGAGATCCAAGCAAGAAAACCGAGTTCTGAAAGGTTCACATCATCGATGTTGCCAATCAATAATAATTAAATCTCTCGGCTATATTTTAATTTGATGGGTGAGCAATGAGAAAAGAGGGGGGGGTTGCTTGCTCTCTCAGTTTGGCTGCGTTTATTGATTGGCCCAACGAAGCAACACAACGGATTACTTCAAAATAATTTCAGATCGATAAATCAGATGAGTGTAACAGTTAACAACACTGTGCAATATTACAAATATTACACATGACCGATTCTATTTCCATAGCGAGTCATCAACAGATATTATTCAACCTCGTACGTACGCCGCAACGATTATGTACAGTAACGAAAGCCTCTTTCACCCGCTGTATTTAGATAAGAAACAGTAATTGGATGTTGGTTTTATACTGCAGTGGTGAATTATGCAGAAACGGCAACATCTGTTGCAAAACCCTTACAAATACAAGTCCCGGGATCATCCATCCCTGTTGGTGGCTTTAGCAGAGCCACGGACCGCAAGCACGCGTGGTTGCAATTTTAACAGATTCGTCTCTGTGAACATGTTCAATGTCACTGTCACCGTCATAACCAATACCTATTGGTGAACTGAAGAATAATCGCCTCTTTGCTTGCTCGTATTGTGCGAACAGTGGATTCGTTTATGCCGTAAACCCGTCCGATGGCGGAAGCTCCTTCGCCGTTCTCCAGGCGCCTGATAATGTCCAGCTTCGTTTCAAGATTCAGCGTTCTCTTCACTCTCTTCTTGGGAACTATTTG
>JAVBJR010000198.1:0-2548 GCA_031546965.1 Dysgonomonas sp. | reverse complement strand
CAGGGAGTAGGACGTTTTGATGTCGCCGTTTCGGTATTGCTCCCTTCGGTGCACGGTCGCTTCGGTGTTGACCGAATCGGTGCAAGACCTGTTCAGTTTAGTTCGCACGATTTTCAGTAATAAATAAATAGTTAGCATGGTGTATCATTGCGTATTTTTTTTTACTTGAGGTTATTTTGGATAATTAAAAAAATGTTTTGTTGATTATACATTGGTTTCAAAAAAGCATTTGATAGCTACATATAACAATACCTTGTTATTGGTTACAATAACGGTTTTTAAAACTTGCTTTTTTGTGACAGTTTGCAGATGCGATAATTTGCAGCAAACGAGGGCTAAAAAGTATTGAGATTTGAATTGTATTCCTATAAAATACCACAAAAGTCTCGAGACACGTTGAAAAACTCACTGAAAACTCGATGCGATTTCAAAAAATGGCGGGAGTGACGTCAGCGGTGTGCACACTTTAAAGGCGCTCTGGCGTCACGCGTTTTGCCCGGTAAAATGACTGGCACCAACTTAGCGGGCGTCACCGCGACCAGTGGGACGATAGCGGGCGTCACCACGGCCAGTAGCATGACGTCACGTTGGTAACGTGTCCGCCGTTGATTATGTTCACGGCAAAGGCTCCGCCGTCCCAAAGGGGACGGCAATTCCGTGCCGTCAATGGGGTGACGGCACAAGTTCGCGCACTCCAAATGTAAACTTAGTAAAAAGTCAATTTCCACAAGCGCCGTCACTACAAAGAAACACACACAAACGCTTTCATGACGAACGTGAACTTAGTAGAAAGTCCGCTACCACAAGCGCCGTCACAGCATATAAACACACAAACACCATTCAAGGCAAACGTATATAAACTTAGTAATAATCATTTTTAAAAGTTAATTTCCATCCTCATATTGTGAAATTTCTTACAAACACCGCTTCCTCTCCCGAGAGGCTCATCTTGCACATGCGAACACTTGCAATTTCTTGTCTTATTTTAAATTTAATGAGCAGGTTTTAGACAAAACTGCCAGAATTATCGATTTTTGACTAAAGGGAGTTTTGGCGGTTGATCGCTAGGCATAGTGTAGCATATAGGCAAGGATCTGCCTTCATTGAAAGATGGACAACGTGGATGAAATATATCCCTCAAAATCTGAGCTGCTTTTTATTAGGGAAATCTCTGCATATCCTAAATTGCCATCTCGTTGCATCAAAAATGGCAATGACACCAGGGCATTCCAGCCACACACTGGCAACTCAAGCACATTGTACTGTATATCGATTCTGATGTATTGTAAGTGGCCAAAATGTTGAGGCATGTCACATCACTTGTTAGCTTTCTCTTACATGTAAGCGCTGCTCAAAAAGTGCTTGAAGAATTAGGTGGCATGATATTCAGTTTTGAGATGAAGCAGGATGACAATGTCTTGTGTGGAGTGTAGTCCAATACCACTGCATTATGCACATCAAGATAAACACATGTTAAGGAATACGTATTTATTTTGTGGTTCCATTCGAATTAAAACTCTCATTCGGATTGAAAATACATTATTTACATCAATATTACAGTATGTAACATTGCACAAATGGTATAACCAAGAGTGATAAAAATAGAGAGTGTGCCACTGATCACATGACTGAATTGATGTTAGTTGCGCCTGTAGCGCCCCACCTAGTCTCAGTGGCTATTTGTAGAAGCACTTTTTGTGACGTCACTGAAATGAGCATTTTGCTGCTGCTGGGATATCTGCTGTTATTCATTTAGTTTAAGAAATATACGTCCAAGAAAAATATAACGCATTGCTGGAGGATATGCTGTAACAGCTAGCAGTATGGCATTTTGTTATAAATAACGTTTTCATATCGTAAGCAATGTTCGAAAATGGGTCGACATTTATGTTACAAAGTAAGTTTGCAACGTTAGTTTTGGGAATTTCGAAATACTTTTTTTGTAAAAAAACATGCATTGCATTAGCTTCAATGTTATTTAGCATTACAGTACACCATGCAGATTACTTTGGAAAACTATAAACAATGTTTCTTGATTATGTGTTGGTTTCGCAATTCATTTGGCTTAGAAATGTTTAGATTTATATTAATTTTAACAAATAACGCGATAGATATATATAACAGTAGTATGTTCCCGAAATTAGACATAGGTCACAATAACGGTTTTTGAAATAATTTTCTTATTGTGAAATTTACCAGATGTGATAATCGCATTGAACGAGCCCTCAAAGTAATCCAGGATTGCATTATATCCTTATATACCACTACAAAGGTCTCCCTTTCTTACGTCTTTATATTTTAAATTAATATTATCTCTATGCATTTTTTGGACGAGTTCAAGACGCCTATTTTCTGAGGAGGAGAAACTAGTTTCAGTGGGTGAGGTTTAATCCATGACCGATGGATGGCGCTATTGGCGCAACTAACATCAATCAACAGGTGTATACGATCGTTGCAGACTCTCTACTTTCATCCACTCTTGGTATAACTCAGGGAAGTGCAATTCTAATGGCAACAACTTATGCAACAGACTTCATTCACTAAAAGA
>JAVBJR010000718.1:0-13646 GCA_031546965.1 Dysgonomonas sp. | reverse complement strand
GAATCTCTTTTAGATGAAGAGTTTCCTTTACTTTCGCCCAACTCAAAACAATCGGAGTTGCTATCCATCGATTCTTGCAGTGACACAAAGGTTTTGCCCTCCTGTGGTTTTGCTTCGGCGTGTATGCAAGTCCACAAAAGTGATGATATGGAGTTTATTTCCTTTTGCTTTTCTTTAGGTTTAGGCGAGAATATAATCAGATCGTTTTTTGCTCGGGTGAGAGCCACATACAAAACATTAAAATTGTCGATAAAGGCATGCAGTTTCTCATCGAAGTACTCATAAGCAAAGATCGTATTCTTAAGCTTCTGCGAATATTTGACAGGCACAAGTTGTAAACGATTAAACGGCTCAAATCGAGGTTGACACCAAAGAATGGTAGGCATTTTATGATCTATATCCCAATGTCCGAAAGGAAGAATAACGACTTCAAAGCCCAATCCCTTCGATTTGTGGATAGTCATAATGCGTATAGCATCCTGTCCGTCGGGGGTGAAGATGGTTTTGGCTTGTCCGCTCTCGTCCCACCATTGGAGGAACGAATCGAGATCAGACGAATGTTTCACCGAAAAATCGAGTACCATATCCATAAATGCTTGAATATAGATATTTTCGTTTCCCTCCATTGCCTCTTTGAAAAGATCGAAAATCTCTTCGGTCATTTCATAAAGAGGAAGCTCTTTTATACGATTCAGTTCGGTGTAAACCTCCACCGGAAAATCGTTGGAATTAGAAAGGTGTGTACAGATGGTTTCTTCGGCAGTGAGCTGATCTTTAAACTTGAAATATTCGTAGATCGCCAACGTTCTCAATGTAAAGTCCGACGGGTTACGCAAGTATTTCAATAACGAAACTACCAGTTTTATACTCTTGGAGTTTTTGATAAACAGGGCTTCGTCCGAAATAATATCGTACCTGTATTTAGAATTTTTCTGTAAGTTTTTATACTCTAGAAGTCTGTTTGCTACCTCTGCTCCTTCTTTCTTGGTGCGGACAAGTATGGCAATATCTTTGAGAGAATAGCCTTTGTCTTGAAGTTCTTCGATCGTATGAGGCAGTTGATCCAATACATTTGCCTGCCAGTTGGTATTTTCTTCGGTATCTATAAAATTTACTTTTACATGCCCCGAAAGATTACCTTTCTTTTTATCGGGGAGATATTGATAAGAATCTTTATAAGCATTTTCGATACGGGTATACAGTGGAGCTAAAGCCACGTTATAGGCAATATCGTTCAGACTTTCGTTGAACAGGTTCTGCAATAATTTAGAACCTATTTCAAAAATAGCATTATTAAAGTTGATTACATTCTCGCCGCTTCGCCAATTGGTATCGAGCGATTTATGGATAATACCATTCGTTTTAAAATCTATATCGAGTTGCTCGTCCAACAGTTTCCAGTCAGAATTTCGCCAACGATAAATACTTTGTTTTACATCACCTACAATCAAATTTTTGTTTCCAGCAGAAAGGCTATCCCTCACCAAAGGCAGGAAGTTTTTCCACTGCATATTGGAGGTATCTTGAAACTCGTCTATCATATAATGATCGACACGAGTTCCCACTTTTTCGTATACAAATGGGGTGTCGGTTCCTTCAATAATCTTGTTGAGTAATTCGGTGGTGTCCGAGATGAGCATTACATTGTTTTCGGCAGCATATTGTCTGACTTTTTTGTCAACATCGCCCAATATCCCTAATGTGAAAAAGTAACGGTTTATCTCGTATGCTGTCTGATAAGTGGTAGAAGTGTCGTAATGTGCAATAATGTTGCAAACGCAATCATTCAAGCCATTAGCGAATGCTTCCTCTATTTTCGATTTTACATAGTCGGGAGTAGTTTTTGTATACCAGCCCGATACATCGTCGGGCAGCTTACGAAACGTATCGGTAGGTTCTTTGATTTCCCCCATTGCCCATTTCAAGAAGCTAAAAAAGGTAGAACGTGTTCCTCCTTTAAAATCGTCGGGGCGAAGTCCGAATCTCTGTATAGTATTTAATGCCTTTTCGGCAATATCTCTCGATCGTTTTTCGTACTGCTGAATATATATGATAAGCGTTTTTTTATAATCGTCCAACAAAGCTTTATCGGCAATATCGGCTTGTATCTGATCGCTGAAAGCTTTGTATGTTTCTTTAAAAATTTCGGTAGATAGGGCTTGTATATCGTTTCTGATATTCCAAGTTTCGCCACTTTCTATCTTTTCTTCGGAAAAACGTATCAGCCAATCGAGTAGCTGTTCATTCTCGGCTTTTTCTAAATCATAAAGCATCGAGTCGATTGCTTCACCTAAAACTTTACCGGTATCCAATTCTACATTATAACCTCCACCTAAACCAATCTCTCGGGTAAAAGCACGCATGGTTTGCTGAAAAAAACGGTCGATGGTACTGATCGAAAAAGAAGAGTAATCGTGAAGTATACTTACCAATATCTTTCGGGCTTGCACCCTTACCCAATCTTCGGGCTTTTTATATTCTTTGGTTAGTGTTTGTATGTAATCAGACGGTTGGTCGGATGCCAGTTTTGCCAACTCCTTAATAATGCGGCTTTTCATTTCCTCGGTAGCCTTGTTGGTAAAGGTTACGGCAAGAATATGCTTGTACGAAAAGGGCGAGGCAAAAAGCAACAACAAATACTCCTCTGTTAGTCGATGGGTTTTACCCGATCCGGCAGAAGCTTTATAAACAGTCAGTTTTGCACTATCAGACGATTCGTGCTTTAGCATACCCGTCTTTTTGTAACAGTTCTAAAATTTTGGTTCTGAAATCGCCTTGAAGAAGTATTTCACCATCACGAGCCGATCCTCCCACTCCACAACGGGTTTTAAGAGACTTTGCTAAGTCTTGTAAGTCATCGTCCGATCCTACAAAATTGGTAATGAGTGTTACCGATTTTCCTTTGCGGTTTCTTTTATCGAGTTCTATCCTCAAAAGCTGCTTTTCTTTGGGTAAAGTGGCTGCTGCTTCTTGATCTTCGGCATCGTATTTATAATCGGGGTTGGTCGAATATACTACATTCAACCGATCTTTCCAGTCGTTATTAGTTTTCATTATCAGTTAAGTATCTAAATAAGCCAAATATAAACACTAAGACAGAAAGTCGCAAAGAACATATAAAAAAAACTTTGTGACTTATCGACTTTACGTTTAAATATACCAACCAAATATACTTGAAAAATGTCAGAATGTGCAATAAATTTGTCTTATAAAATTTTCGGCGTACTTTTTGTAGAGGTATGAACATAACAAGACATCAATTGTTTTGGTAATGAAATTAATTAAGTAGTTATGATTCATTTTAAACCTATAGAACTATCCGATAAAGCGAAAATAGACGCTTGTTTGGATGGCAATACTTTCCCGGCATGCGATTTTAGTTTTACTAATATGTTTACATGGAATGCAAAATTCAAAACCCAGTACGACATTCAGCACAAAACACTCTTTCTTAAGTTCTTGGAAACAGACGGCAAGATGTATTATATGATGCCTATCGGTCCGATGCCTGTTAATGAAGCTATAGAATTGCTGCAAGCCGATGCAAAGGCTTCTAACATCCCTTTCCAGATGAAAGGCATTACTGTAGAAATGTGGGAAATGATTAACAAGAAATTACCCAATCGGTTCAAATATATACATGAACGCAACAACGATGAGTATATCTATCTTTCGGAGAAGCTGATTTCTTTGTCGGGTAAAAAACTTCAAAGTAAACGTAACCATATCAATAGGTTTAAGATAGATAATCCCGATTGGCAATATTTTCCCATAACCAACAAAAAGGAGCTGGACGAATGTGCGGCAATGCTTGATGAATGGGAAAATATCAAGGAAGATAAAAACAGATCGCTACAATATGACTATATTGCAACCCGATTGATGCTCGAGCATTTCGATTATCTGCAACTCATCGGTGGAGCCATTCGTGTAAATGGAAAAATTTTGGCATTTACCATCGGCGAAAAATTGACCGAAGATACCTTTGTAGTGCATGTAGAGAAAGCTTTCGGAGAAATTAATGGGGCTTATACCATCATCAATCAGCAGTTTATTGAGCATGAGGCTTCTAAATTCAAATATATCAATAGAGAAGAAGATATGGGATTGGAGCCTTTGCGAAAAGCCAAGCTTTCGTATCAACCCGATATTTTGTTGGAGGAAGGGGTAATAATTACCTGTTAAGGCAAATGATAGTTGTAGGGGCATATTGCATATGCCCTCAATAAACAAATATAATAGAGGGCGTATGCAATACGCCCCTACAGACAAAGGATATGATTCAATTCGCAAATAAAAGCACAGCCCCTGAAGTCCGTTCGATGTGGAAAACCTGCTTCGAAGATGACGACCGATTTATGGACTTATTTTTTTTTCGACAATATCGGGATGAAAATACACTCATATATTCGGTAGATAATAAGGCGGTGGCTTGTTTGCAAATGATACCTTATTCGATCCGATTTTATGGAGAAGTAGTTCCGGTTTACTACCTAGCCGGATTATGCACCTTGCCCCAATACCGAAACAAAGGTTATATGGGACAATTGATCCGCCAATCTTTCGCTGTAATGAAAGAGCGGAACGTTCCCCTCTCTATTTTAGTGCCTGCCGAAGAATGGCTTTATGATTATTACGAAAAATACGGGTTTGAAACTACCTTTGAAGAATATCCTGATGACATCGGTTTCGGTTCGTTTTTGGAAAAATATACAGGTAATGCTTTGGAAGTATATAAGGAGTTTGACAAGCAATATCAGCAAAAAGATTTCTGTGTTTTAAAATCGGAATATGATTTTGAAACCATTCTTCAAGAGTTTATATTAGATGAGCGTCCTCTCAAATATAATTTAGACGGCATGGCTTGCGTTATAGATGCTCTATTTGCATTGCAACTCTATGCCAAAAAGAATCCGGATAAGAATTTTTCGATAAAAACAGAAAATAAAATCTATCGAATAAATAATGGGCAGGTAACAGTAAGCCAATTATCAGACTTTGATATCGAAGTTAATATAAATATGCTCACTCGCTTACTTTTCGGATTTCATACAAGGGAGTTGACAAAAGAATATTCTTGTCTTTTTGAAGAGCATCAACCTGTTTTGAATTTGATGCTGGAGTAATTTAGAATTCCCTCAACCCCGATGGTTTACCCCTGCTTAATGTTTTAAGAGTAACATCCTTGCCTACCTCAATGCCTTGCAGATTTAGGGCACACTCTATCGTTTTGTAAGCAAGATCGGGATGGTTATTGTCCTGACTAAGATGGCAGAGCCATATTTCGTCCATCTTATCGTGGTAAATTGAGGTTAGTAATTCGCCTGTAAGACGGTTGCTCAAATGACCCATTCCCGATGCAATACGTTGTTTAAGATAAGCCGGATAACGTCCGCAACTAAGCATCTCTTCATCATAATTTGCCTCAATAATCAAGTGATTTGCCGAACGGGCATATTTAGAAACTGTATCGGTAATGCGACCTATATCAGTAATTAAAACGATTGTCTTCTCTCCTATCTTGATTTGATAACCAACATTTTCGATTGTATCGTGGGGAACATCAAAAGCTGTTATTTGAAATTCTTTTATCTCAAACGTTTTTTCTTTTTCAACTATTTTTTTTACCCCTGTAAATTTTTCTTCTATAAAGCGGCTTCTTTCTATTCCGGCATGAACTGTTTCGGTGGCATACACCGGAATATTCAGTTTTCCGCCAAAGCCTCCAATTGATTTGATGTGATCGGCATGATCGTGCGTAACCAATACTGCAATAATGGTTTCCATAGCAATGCCATAGTCACGCAGGTACTTTTTGATGGTACGCATGCCAATACCGGCATCAATGAGGATACCGTACTGCGAAGTTCCCAAGTAGTAGCAATTGCCGCTGCTGCCACTCGATAGGCTTATTAGTTTATATTTGAGCACAGGGGCAAAAAGATCGTATTGCATATTAGGTAGTTACAAGTTACAAGTAGAGACGTAATGCTTGCGTCTGACTTACAAAGAAATTCCCGACAGAGCCTTTGCTCTCAAATTGAATTCTGTAATTATCGATTTTATAACATCCTCTGCCATTGGCAGGTCTTTGATGAGAGAGGCTATTTGTCCTATTTCGAGTTCACCCTCTACAAGATCCCCTTCGAATATTCCTTTCTTAGAACGTCCTCTTCCTAAAATGGCTTTTATTTCTTCGGCAGAAGCACCTCTGTCTTCGGCTTCCTGTACTTGCTGATAAAATTCGTTCTTTATCATTCGGGTTGGTCCTACTTTCTTTAGAGAGAGTAAAGTATCCCCTTCATTGAGACCGATACACAAATTTTTAAATTCGATAGAAGCCGAGCTTTCTTGAGTTAAGGCAAAACGGGTTCCTATTTGTACCCCTTCGGCTCCCAATGCCATAGCTGCCAACATACCGTTGCCTGTGGCAATACCTCCGGCAGCAATGAGAGGTATATCAATGCTTTTACGCACTTGCGGAATCAAGGTCATTGTTGTGGTTTCTTCTCTGCCATTGTGTCCTCCGGCTTCGAAACCTTCGGCAACAACAACATCGACTCCGGCTTCTTGACATTTGACCGCAAACTTAGAGCTAGATACTACATGAGCCACTTTGATACCATTATCCTGCAATTTTTTTGTCCACATTTTAGGATTTCCTGCAGATGAGAATACAACTTTTACTCCTTCCGAAATTACAATATCGATGATCTCTTCAATGTTAGGATACAATAGAGGTATATTCACCCCAAATGTATTGTTAGTTGCTGCTTTACACTTTCGGATGTGTTCCCGCAATGTTTCGGGGTGCATAGATCCTGCACCTATAAGACCAAGTCCTCCGGCATTACTCACCGCCGAAGCCAATCGCCAGCCGCTACACCACACCATACCTCCCGATATAACGGGGTATTTTATATTAAAGAGTTCTGCTATTCTATTGTTCATTTTTTTGAATTTGATTATGTGGCAAAAAAATTTCGCTTCTACACTTTTCTTTTTTAGGTGGGCGTATGCAATACGCCCCTACGATGTGCTTCTGCACCGACTGTAGGGGCGTATAATTATACGCCCAACAAATTAAGGGCGAAAAATTTTTCGCCCCTACAGTCATACTAGAAGCAAAGATGTTTTTTTCGTGCGTTTGCCCTTGCCTTTACACTATTACAAAAAAAAGGGAATAACCTTTAATTGATGTATTTGCTTACAAAAGTATTTGTTTTAGCTACATATTCGGCTGTGTGATCCCAATACGAATTGGCATGCTCTACATTAGGAACAATCCACAATTCTTTTTCTCCCTGTTTAGCCTCGTAGAGTGTATTTACCATCGACGTAGGCACATAAGTATCGTTACCGCCATGAATAAAAAACATAGGAAGTTTACATTTTTTGACTTGTTCTAAAGCTGACGCTTCTTCGAAATTCCAGCCCACTTTTGTTTGTGCATACAAAGAGGCAACATTCAATATGGGGAATGCAGGTAGTCCGTATTCGGCTTTCAGCTTATAGGTAAACTCGCCCCAAACGCTGGTATATCCGCAATCTTCGACAAAACATTTTACGTTTGCAGGCAGATTTTCGCCCGATGTCATCATCGTAGTTGCTGCACCCATCGATATACCGTGAATAACCATACGGGTACTATCACCATATATACCTTTAGAAACATCTATCCATTTGAGGATATCCAGGCGGTCTTTCCAGCCCATCTGAATATATTCGCCTTCGCTTTTTCCGTGTGCATGCAAATCGGGGAGAAGTATGTTATAACCCATCTCTTTGCTGTACAAATGACCTATCATCAACATGCGGATCGAGTTATCGGTATATCCATGAACAATAAGTGCTGTATTGGGCGATTGGGTAGCAGACCTCACATACAAGGCATGCAGTTTACTGCCATCGTTGGCAAGAATAAAGGTGTCACGCAATGCCGAATGCTCACGCAAACTGTCTACCCAAAGTTTTAGATTTGGATCATGCTCATAAAGAAAAGCATACGCCTCGGCTTCGTCTGTAGGTGTCACTTTTCTGTCGAGAGAAACCCCAAACATGTATATACCTCCACCAACAACTACAGCCAATAATACTACTGCAATTACAGCTAAAGTTATGATTAGTTTTTTCATTTATTTGCTTCGATAGAATCTCTAATGTTTTTCTGAACAGATACTGCTGAAAACAAACTTAGGGTATAAGACATTCCGTAAAAACCCTTTTCGCTCAAGGCTAAGTCTGCATTGTATAGACCAACTACCAACAAAATAATAGATGTAATGGTACCAAACCAACTAATTCCAAAAAAGATATTGGTCACCGGAATACCTTCGAGTTTGTCTCGTACACTTTTTTGAAGTGTTACCGCCGAAAATAATCCAAACAACAGTATTGCAAAATAATATCCTTTTTCGTTCAATTGCATTTGGGCATTGTAAAGCCCAATAAGATACGCAATTACCCCAACAAACAAGGCAAACCACGCTGCTCCAACAAAGGCCGCCGAAGGAGCATTTGTATTTCTTACTGCTGGTTTCTCAAATTCTTCCATATTAAGTATTAGTTATATTGAGCGTCAAAAATAATTATATTTATTGAGAATCAACCATCAATTACAGAAAAACATCCCTGTGTTGTAAAGGCGACTGTAAGGGAGTATTGCATACACCCGTAAATAAAAAAATGTCAGGCGTATGCAATACGCCCCTACGATTGACAAAAAATAAAAACTTACACCAAATGTCGGCTGCATATATCTCAAGAAGATAAATATAGATTAAATCTATAAAAGATCTACTTTTGGCGGTATTTCTTTTGTTCCTTAAAAAAAAACTTTACTTTTGCGTCGAATATGATAAGTGGAGTTGATAATTTTGCCTTTCATTTGTCTTTTCAGTTTTATAATGTGTCGTTTTTTTGAACAATCAAGCATATGAACTCTGCTTTATTTTTAGTTGTTTTTGTCACTGGTCTTGTTTTAGTTTGTGCCGGTTTGGGTATGGCTATTTTGCTGTCTCCAAGCTCTTTTAATGAACAAAAAGGTCAGGCATACGAATGTGGTATACCAACCAAAGGTACATCGTGGATGCAATTTCGGGTGGGTTACTATTTGTATGCAATACTCTATCTGATGTTTGACGTAGAAGCTATCTTCTTATTTCCGTGGGCTACAGTAGTTCGCAGTTTGGGAGTAGCCGGATTGTATAGTATATTATTTTTCTTGTTGATTTTGGGTTTGGGCTTGGCTTACGCCTGGAGGAAAGGAGCATTACAATGGAAGTAAAGAATGTATATATAAAAGGAATTCCTCATGACGAATTCCGAGACAACCAATATCTTGAAGATTATGTAAAAGAACTTCAAGCAAACGGTGTCGGTATTGTTGTCGGTAAATTAGACGATCTTATTAACTGGGGTCGTTCAAATTCTATTTGGCCCTTGGCGTTTGCGACCAGCTGTTGTGGCATTGAGTTTATGGCGACAGCAGGGGCGAAATACGATTTAGCCCGTTTTGGAATGGAGGTTACACGTAATAGTCCTCGTCAGGCTGACTGTATTGTGGTTGCCGGAACGATTGTTCATAAAATGGCTCCACTTTTGAAGCGTATATACGATCAGATGGCTGAACCAAAATATGTAGTTGCAATGGGTAGCTGTGCAATTTCGGGAGGTCCTTTTATCGATTCTTACCATGTGGTGAGAGGTATCGACGAATTTCTTCCGGTAGATGTATATATTCCCGGTTGTCCGCCTCGTCCCGAATCGTTACTTTACGGGTTGATGCAGTTGCAACGCAAAATAAAATTAGAACGTTTTTTATTTAAAGTAAAAAAATAAGATCTTAGTAAACAAGGTGACAAGTAAACAAGGTGATAACTGTTGACTGTTTGCTGAAATAAATGATCAATGGAAAATATCAAGAATATAATCTTAAAAACGGTACCCGAAGCAGTTATTGAAGACAAAAAAGTCTTAACTGTTACTGTGGAGTCGGACAAATTACACCTCTTGGCAAAAACTTTACGTTATAATGCTGAGTTTCCTTTTGACTTTCTTGTTCAACTGACAGGGATGGACAGGGGCGAAACACTGGGTGTAAATTATTTGCTGTCTTCTTCTAAGGATATGTCTGTGGAGGTTCTTCTTAAAACAAGTACTGCCGACAGAATAAATCCTTTATTATATACCGTTACCGATTTATGGGCAACTGCCGATTTTAATGAGAGAGAAGTATATGCGTTATTGGGAATCAGATTTATCAATCACCCCGATATGCGTAAATTTTTCTTGAATCAAGATTGGAGAGGCTATCCATTGAGAAAAGATTATGATGCCGATCCTACATTAAATCCGGTTACGGTTGTAAGTAAGGATATGGTTGATACCACTCCCCGTATTTTTGAAACACCTCAAGGGTTGAAAGAGGATGTTGTAAAAGTATTCGAGGACGATGATTATATTATAAATATTGGACCTCAACACCCTTCGACTCACGGTGTAATGCACTTTAGAGTTTCGTTAGAAGGTGAGATCGTTAAGAAAATTGATGTTCACAGTGGATATATCCACCGAGGCATCGAAAAACTGAGCGAAAATCTTACTTATCCCCAAATACTTCACTTTACCGATCGGTTGGATTACCTTTCCGCCAATATCAACCGTCATGGTTTGTGCATGTGTGTTGAGAAAGCTGCCGAAATAGAAGTTCCCGAAAGAGCGCAATATATACGTACTATTATGGATGAGTTGAATCGTATCGATTCGCATCTCATTGCATGGGGTACTTTGTGTATGGACTTGGGGGCTACTACTGCTTTTATTTACGGAATGCGTGAACGTGAGCGTATTCTCGATATTATTGAAAAAACATCCGGAGGTCGCCTCATTATCAATTATAATGTAGTTGGCGGTGTCATGTACGATATATATCCCGATTTCCAAAAAGACACTAAGGCTTTTATTGTTGAAATGAGGGAGCGTCTTAAAGAATACGACAAACTGGTTACAGGTAACCCCATTATTATCGGTCGATTGAAAGGAATAGGTATTCTCTCCAAAGAAGATGCTATTTCGTACGCCGTTACAGGACCTGCGGGTCGTGCTTCGGGCTTTGCTTGTGATTTAAGAATACATCATCCGTATGCTTTATATAATAAAGTAACTTTCGGAGAAGTGATTCGTTACGAAGGAGACTCATTCTCACGTTACTTGAATCGTTTGGATGAAATCGAGCAATCATTACAAATTATAGAACAATTAATAGACAATGTACCTGACGGTGATTTCTTGGCAAAAGTGAAAGCCATTATCAAATTGCCCGAAGGAGAATATTTCCAACGAGTGGAAGCTGCCCGCGGAGAATTTGGCATATTCATCGAAAGTAGAGGAGATAAAACTCCTTACCGTCTGAAATTCAGATCGCCATCTATGGCTCTAGTTTCGGCTATGCCAACACTTTGTGCAGGCGAAAAACTTTCGGATTTGATCGGTATAGGTGGATCGATGGATTATGTAATCCCCGATATTGACCGTTAAGCAGCCCCACCTAGCCTCCCCAAAGGGGAGGAAAAGCTCCCTCCTTTGGAGGGTTGGGGAGGCTTTAATTAAATAGATTAGTTATTATATATAAAAATATATGTCACCATATTCGTCTTTACCTACCTTAATCGATAATTTGCTCCGACAAACTTGGGGTTTATCTGACTTTTGGGTATTGTTCATCGAATTCGTATTAGTAGGCGTTGCTTTATTGACAGCTTATGCGGTACTGGCTTTGATCTTGATTTATGTAGAACGGAAAATCACCGGATTTTTTCAATGTCGTTTAGGACCTAATCGTGTTGGAAAGTATGGTTTTGCGCAGAGTGTTGCCGATATGGTAAAAATTCTGTTAAAAGAAATTATTCATGTTGATAAGGTTGACAGATTCTTGTTCTATGCTGCTCCATTTTTTATGATTGTAGCATCTATGCTTACGTTTGGAGCCCTTCCTTTCGGGGATGGTTTGCAGGCAGTCAATTTTAATATCGGTGTATTTTATGTAGTGGCGGTTTCGTCACTGGGTATTATCGGTGTTTTGTTGGCAGGATGGTCGAGTAACAACAAATATTCGATGATTGGAGCTATGCGAAGCGGCGCTCAATTTATCAGTTACGAATTGTCGGCAGGATTTGCGTTGATTACGATGGTGGTATTATCGGGAACAATGCAGTTTTCGACAATGATCGAAAATCAAGCTTATTGTTGGAATCTATTTAATGGACATATCGCTTCGGTGATAGCATTCGTTATCTATCTTATATCGGGACATGCCGAAACAAATCGGGGACCTTTCGATTTACCTGAAGCCGAATCGGAACTTACAGCAGGATACCATACGGAGTATTCGGGTCTGCAATTCGGATTCTTCTATTTGGCAGAGTATTTGAATATGTTTATTATTGCCGGCATTGCTACAACCGTTTTCTTAGGAGGATGGATGCCTATTCAAATCAAAGGTCTTGATGGATTCAATCACATAATGCATTATATCCCTTCTTCGATATGGTTTTTAGGTAAAACAGGTGTATTAGTTTTCCTTAGCTTGTGGGTTAGATGGACATTCCCTCGTTTACGTATTGACCAATTGTTGGATCTTGAGTGGAAATACTTGTTACCTATCAATATGTTTAACTTGCTACTTATGGTAATCATAGTATTGACAGGTTGTACACTATCAGATCTATTTCCTAGTCTATTTAAATTTTAGTTGAAAAAAGATGAGTTCTGTATCACAATATTTTAAAGGTTTATTTCAAGGTATCGGCGGACTGCTTACGGGTATGGCTGTTACTTGGAGAGAGCTGTTTACTAAAAAAATTACCCAACAATATCCGGAGAATAGAAAGACTTTGGTTATTGCGGACCGTTTTAAAGGTGAATTGGTTATGCCTCACGATGAGAACAACGAGCATGCTTGTACTTCTTGCGGTATCTGTCAGATGAATTGTCCCAACGGTACAATTGTAATAAAGTCCAGAACAATTGAGACGGAAGACGGTAAAAAGAAAAAAGTTTTGGACGAATATTTCTACAATCTCGGATCGTGTACATTCTGTAACTTATGTGTACTGACTTGTCCGTCGGATGCTATCAAATTTGATAATACATACGAAAGTTCGGTATTCACTAGAGGTAAACTGAATATGAAGTTAAATCATTTGGGATCGAAACTTCGAGAAAAGAAAAAGCCCGAGCCTAAGCCGGTAGCAGAAAACAAGGAAAATGCCACCGGTGCAGCTTCTGATAATGTAACAAAAGAATAATAGTCAAAATACGTAAAGGTTGATTATGGCAGAATTTATTATATTTGGAGTATTAGCAATTGTAATTGTCGTTTTTTCGTTACTGGCAGTTACCACTCAAATGATTATCCGTTCGGCAACTTATTTGTTGTTTGTGCTGATTGGAGTTGCAGGTCTATACTTGTTGATGGATTATCAGTTCTTGGCAGCGGTGCAAGTAGCTGTATATGCAGGCGGCATTATGGTCTTGTATATATTTTCGATATTGTTGACTAACGATCCCGGGATAGAAGTAAAATACGAAAAGCCCGGTCGAATGCTACTGGCAGGTATGGTAGCTGTGGTTGGTTTGGGTATTTG
>JAVBJR010000716.1:0-3976 GCA_031546965.1 Dysgonomonas sp. | reverse complement strand
GTGATACTATTCCATTGGGCAGTGATTTGCTTGGCTGTTTGTTTTCTGGATATCCGCAAAATTCCTCTCAGGTGCTTGTTTTCAGCTGTAGTGGTGGCACATGGTCTGCCACTCCTTGGTAGAACATTACAATGTCCTGTTTTTTGTACTTTGTTATGATTTTGTTGACTGCTGATACTCTTAGCTGTAGTTCCTAGGCAATTGTGATTTCCTTTCCATGCATTCTCTTTCTATTTTCTTGATAATTAGATCATGAATTGGTTGTGCTATTTGCTTTGATGATGGCATTTTCTGTTCGCATGCACCCTTGGGTCCCAATTTATACATGATATCATTGCAAAACACTCAGCTGGTAAATAAAAAATAATAATTGCAGCTGGTGGCGAAGCGGTTAAGCACTCGCCTTGTACCTCTATGGTACTAGGTTCGATCCTGGGTCTAGCTTGTGCAAAGGAGTTTTTCTAGTTATCCTGCCAGTCTGTAATGGGTTTTCTCTGTGTTCTCCGGTTTCAACCATCCTCTAATTAACTAGAATACCTTCATAGAGATTCGCTGTGGGCCCTCAAAATTGTGCATTAAAAATGCTTGCGTGCAACCCATATGGGTCTACGGACTACGGGTTAGCATACTTGCGTGCTTGCAAAATTGATGAGTAGGATAGGAGGGGGCCCCCGGGTTGACACAATGCAAGTGTATAAGACCAGTTAGCATCAGAATTATGATTATTATTACTAAAAAATAATAATAATTTGCATCCTTTCGCAACTTTACCATTTCACATAGCAAGTATTTCCAAACTTTTGTCCACATGTACCACAATATCCAAACTTTTGTCCCAGGTGACTCATTAGTTTGAATATTGCATTGCATAAATGTTCCTCAAGGTTGGGAAATATGACCAGTTTCACAATATCTGAGTGGTTTTGCTGTAACATTTGCCATTTTCATGCTTTTACACATTTTTGCAATCGCTTTTTGCAGTGATCAGGAAATTTCCAAACTTTTGTCTAGGAGGGTAGAGTACGTTATGTATACAGGGTGGAACCAAAATCTACGTTTATTTTAAATATTTTAAAAATGGCATGAAATAGAGTTGCTATTGTTATGCCAATGGATATGAAACCCTATGGGGGAAAACCAAAAATCATATCGCACGTAAGCTTGAACACATCCATCGAGGTTATTGCATCTCTAGCTAACTTTGCAACCGTTCAAGTAAGAGTGCTAGTTCCAATTGGAAAGTTGTTGAACAAGCTGAAATACGAAGGGTAGGAAAGTTCCGCAATTTCCCAGACATTAGATTAGCAAAGTTTCAATCAATGTATGTACTGCATGCAGTGGAAGAGTATATCAGAGATCAATGTGTGACACTGTCAAGCCACACCGCAAGGTTAACACTCGCCTGATGTAACAGTATTTCATTTGACGGAGGTATTTTGAGTCTTAGATTAGGTTGAGCACTTTCTATCTCCAAAATACGTAACTTTAAGATTGACGGATAAATATCATTGCAAATTATGAACTACACCTGTGTATGTTTATCGACTTTACAAAACAACATACATAACAATATGATACACAACACAATCAAAATAATATATCTGTTAATGTACCCACGACTAGCGTGCTTTTGGAGTTCTAATAGAACAAAAAGGAAACAATTCATAGGTGTGTTTGTAACGCCCGTGAATCACCACCCCGTCCACCCCCGCGTTAATGAGTGCATTTCCGAGCCCACCTTCCCCATATGTAAAGTTTGCAGAGGCCATGTTGAACTCGCGTGGTCTTTGACGGCAGCTTCCTCTGCAGGATGCCCATAGGTCCGGACCCGAATTAGGGGAATCCAATCCTGCAGTAGTACCGTGTGCAGAGAAATGAACCAAGCGAGGTGGTTGGTTGTCCAGAAAAGAAGGAGGAGCAAAGGGAACCATAAAACCCTTTGCTCATCATTGTTTCCTTCTGTCTACAGATATCTTCTGCATCGAAGTTATTGCTGGTCTTGGGCATGTTGCTCTTCCTTCAAGTTGAATAAACATATTCTTTATCACCAATGGCGCATTTTAATATAACCATTCAGTTATAAAGTGGGGGCCCGTCCGGGATCCTTTTTAAATAAGGGATTCCAACTTAGAACCTAAAGGTAGGTTTAGTTAAGTCGAGTTTTGAATTTGTTTGAGTTATGGTGTTTGAAAGTTTGTTACCGTTGGGGAAAGCAATGGCAGATCCAGAGAAACCTCGTCCGACCTCCCCTATCTCCTCTAAAAGGGCCGCTAGGGCCGAAGCACTAGAAGGTGCGATTTCCGCAGCGAGTTACTACGATTGAAACGCCTATGCGGCAGCCGGCGACGCCGTCGCGGCGCCTTCCCTGTCTTGCGACTGGACTCGGAATGCCAACGTGGCACGTTCGATGAGCGCTGGTGCATTGACCGAGAGCGAGAGACGGCATGCCCTTGTAGAACTAAGTAACGATCGGTTTTCCAAAAGATCCAGAGTGTCCTTCCGCAATGAAATGCCTTAGGCTGCAAGTCGAGATATGGCAGAGCCCCTGGTGGTGGAAAACCAAAGCAGGATTGAAAATGTTGGCAGGTCACGCTCCGTAAATCCTGGAGTGTCGCCCGTTGGGTGTAGTAGAGTAGGTTTGGTGCAAAGTGGTTCTGTAGCACCGAATTTGCATATTGACGTTGGTGAGCTAGCTCGGAGTCGTGGAATTTCTGAACGAAATGGAACTCCTCCCCGAGCTAGAGCTCCACCTCCTCAGGTTGATGACCTTTCAGATAGTATTATTGCTGGATCCATGATAAATTCTCCTCAGTTGAGTGCTACGCAGACGAGTTCTACTTCTGCTGCTCAACCCCATAGTATAAATAAATAGACCAGCTACCAGACAATCATTGACCGTGCACACCCTGACACAATTTCTTAGGCATCAAAGAGATGCCCACTCACCAGAGCTGATGGAAAGGGTGCAGGAAATCTGAAGACGTCCTGAAGATGTGGCAGCGGACCCATTCACCTTCGCCAGACCATATGACCGAGAGCCACCCAGACATGTACCATTTGTCGTCCTTACACTGTGAGAATTTGCTCCAGAAGTTACCCATTATGGTAGAATGAACCGTGATTTGAAACTTCCTTCCCACAGAGGTGTAGGTGGTAGGTTCATCGAAGACTTCCTTTCCGAACTAAAGGAATATGGGATGGCATGTGGATACAGCAAGAGAGACTTTATGGTAATTGTAGTTCCCTCAGCTCTGAAGGGCGAGGCCGAACTATTGTGGACCTTTAAGCGCGGTTTACAACAATGGGAACAGTTCCGGGCTGCTTTTAGTAAGAGGTTCCATCCAGCAGATTACAGAGAGTCTCTACTCAGGGAGTTGAACCTCCATACCCGAGAAGATGAAGAGTCACTAAGTACCTTCATCTACTCATCAACTTACTCATCTAATTACGAGTTTTACCAGATGCAACAGACACAGACATAGTGGAAAAGGTAACCAACTAGGCCCACGCCAAGTTCAAAACTGCTGGCAACTGCGGTGTACCGGACCTTGAGTCAACTTGAGGAAGCCGCCCCTCAGCTGGATGCAATCGTCACTGCTATGCACCATTATGTCGCTTCCCAACCGGCAAGTGATCTAATGGATCCAAGGGGTACATCCCATCTAAGAAGCCCGCGAATGGACAGGACCGAAACCAACATCGATGCCAACACCGAGGTCAAGGCCAACCTCAAGGACAAGACAGACAAGACAGAAGGGCACAACAACAGCAACAGGCTGCACGTGGCCAAACTCGACCCAAGTACAGCAACTCATCTAGACCAAACACCCATTGAGACGCTCATCCACAGGTACCGTTTTCAGGTGGCAATGCAAAGCCGGTGGGGACCTCTGCAGCTCCAAACACCGGAGTCTCCAGTGCACCTACAGCTACTGGCACCATACCCAAGGTCGCCGCAGATAGAATGAAGTACCAC
>JAVBJR010001227.1:0-22234 GCA_031546965.1 Dysgonomonas sp. | reverse complement strand
TAAACTTTTACCCCCTGGTTCGTTTTGGGGGTTGGGGCGTATTGCATACGCCCTATATTATTTTTTTTTTCTCGGGCTTATGCAATACGCCCCTACGGTCTTCGATAATAAAATATAAATTTTATGCGTTTTCTTTAACTATTCAGCTCTAAGAATCGTTTAAACACCGATTTTATTTTACCGCTATCTATTGCTTCTGTTGCCCGGGAAATACATTCTTCGATAGAAAGAGTCGGATCAATTGTCTGAATAGCTATTGCCGAATTGGCTATTACAGCATTTTTTTGTGCTGCGGTTGCTGTATTATTAACTACATTATCAAAAATAGCAGATGCGTCTTCGGGAGTTTTACCACCATCGAGATCCAGTTCAGAGCATCTTTCGAATCCCAATAATTCGGGCGAATAAATACTTTCAGAATGCCTGTTTATCACTTTGAAATCGCCGGTTAGTGAGATTTCATCATATCCGTCCAAACCATGTACAATAGCATAATCTACATCGGTCTGCTGATACATATAATAATACATCCGAGCCATTTTGAGGTTGAACACTCCCAATACACTCCTTTTAGGACGGATAGGGTTCACCACAGGTCCCAACATATTAAAGAAAGTGCGTACCCCTAACGCCTTTCGTACAGGCGCAACCTCTTTCAACGCATTGTTGAACAACGGAGCGTGTAAATAGGCAATATTAGTTTCAGCTAAAGATTTCTCTAATTTACTTACATCATTGGTAAATTTCACCCCGTGTTGCTCCATCACGGTCGAAGCGCCACTAACTGACGAGGCTCCGTAATTGCCATGCTTGGCAACCTTATATCCTGCTGCTGCAACCGTAAAACACGATAAGGTAGATATATTGAATGTATTTTTGTTATCACCTCCCGTTCCCACAATATCTATCGGATTGTAAGCTGCCAAAGTTGTCACATCGGCACAAAGTTCGAGCAGGGCATCCGTAAAACCTAGAAACTCGTCGATACTTATACTCCGCATCAGGTAAACACTTATAAATGCAGCTATCTGCGATTCGTTGTATTCGCCGTTCGAGATACGGGTAAGAATCTCTTTCGATTCTACCCGGCTCAACTGTTGGTGATTGAATAACCTGTTTAATACTTGTTTCATCGTTTTTTAGGCTAGTTTTTCCAATGTGTCTGTCGTTTTACTGATTTCTTCGTCCGTCAGTTGATAGTTAGACATTGTTCCTGTTAAATACTGATCGTAAGCCGTCATATCAATCAAACCATGCCCCGACAAGCAGAATAATATATTCTTTTGTACACCTTCTTCTTTTGCCTTCAAAGCCTCACGTATAACTGTTGCAATGGCATGGGTAGATTCGGGAGCAGGAATAATTCCTTCGGTATTTGCAAAAAGTTTGCCGGCTTCAAATGTTTCTAATTGAGGAATATCCTGTACTTCAATCAATCCGTCTTTACGCAGTTGACTTACAATTGTACCTGCACCGTGATACCTCAATCCTCCTGCATGAATATCAGCAGGCTGAAAATCATGACCCAATGTATACATGGGCAAAAGTGGAGTTAATCCGACAGAATCGCCAAAGTCATACTCAAATTTACCTCTCGACAATTTGGGACAAGAGGCAGGTTCAGACGCAATTATACGGATACCTTTTCCATCAAGTATTTTGTGACGAAGGAAAGGAAAAGCTATCCCCGAAAAGTTAGATCCACCGCCAAAGCATCCGACAACTATATCGGGATATTCGCCTGCGATTTCCATTTGTTTTTCGCTTTCCAATCCTATAACTGTCTGATGTAAGGATACATGATTGAGTACACTACCTAAGGTATATCGGGTATCGGGATCTTTTGCCGCTTTTTCTACAGCTTCGGAAATTGCGATGCCTAAACTTCCCGAGTTGTTGGGGTCTTTGGCTAGTATACTGCGTCCCGATTCAGTTTTATTACTGGGTGAGGCTATTACATTAGCTCCCCATGTTTGCATCATCATTCGTCTATATGGTTTTTGCTCGTAGCTCACTTTCACCATATATACTTCCAGATCTAAGCCAAATACACTCGAAGCAAAGCTTAACGCTGCCCCCCATTGTCCGGCTCCTGTTTCTGTTGTTAAACGCTTGATTCCTTGTTTTTTATTGTAATATGCTTGAGGCAATGCCGAATTTAATTTATGCGACCCGATAGGGCTTACACTCTCGTTCTTAAAATAGATATGGGCAGGTGTACCCAATGCCTTTTCGAGTCCTGTTGCTCGTACCAATGGCGTTGGTCTCCATATCTTATAGAGTTCTCTTACTTCGTCCGGAATATCAATCCATCTTTCCTGAGACATTTCTTGTTTTATAAGCTCTTTGGCAAATATCGGCTCTAAATCTTCGGCATTTAAAACTTCTTTTGTAGCCGGATTTAGCGGAGGTAAAGGTTTGTTTACCATATCAGCTACAATATTGTACCATTGTTTGGGGATCTCGTTCTCGCTTAAAAGTATCTTCTTTGACATAATATATTAGATTGTAGATAAAAAATTCTTTACTATTATTGCTCCGTGAGGAGTGAGTACCGATTCGGGATGAAACTGTACTCCATGCACATCGTACTCTTTGTGCTTCATTGCCATAATTTGTCCCTGATTATCGAGAGCAGTTACAACGAAACAGTCGGGTAGATTTTTAGAATCTACAATCCACGAATGATAACGTCCTACTTCTATTTCTTTATCAAGACCATCGAAGATATAATCTTCTGCAACTATATTCGTATTGGTTGTAATGCCGTGATACACATCCTCTAAGTTCACTAGATTAGCACCAAATGCCTCACCAATAGCCTGATGCCCAAGACATACTCCCAAGATTGGTTTGGTAGCTGCATATTCCCTTATCAGAGGCAATAACAAACCTGCTTCCGAAGGAACACCCGGACCAGGAGATAAGATAATCTTATCGTATTGTGCAATATCTGCCAATGCTATTTTATCGTTGCGAACCACATCTACATCTGTGTATCCAAGCTGTTTAACGAGATGAACAAGATTATATGTAAATGAGTCGTAATTGTCGAATATTAATATTTTCATATTGGTATGTTTGTTTTTCTGAAAACAGCCTTGTTGCTCTTTATTCGGTGAGACGCAAAGCATTGCGTCTCTACCTATTTACCTATTTACTCGTCTACTTATTCACTCGTAACTACCTAATCGTTACTGCAAAATCGACTGCTTTTTTCAAAGCACCGAGTTTATTTTTTACTTCCATTACTTCGGTTTCGGGAGTTGATTTGGCAACGATTCCTCCACCAGCTTGATAATAAAGCGTATTGTTTTTACTCAAAAATGTACGGATAGTTATTGCTTGATTAAGATCACCGTTAAAGCCTATATATCCGATACAACCGCCATACACGCCCCGCATCGATTTTTCGATATCGCGAATCAACTGCATGGCTCTCACCTTGGGTGCTCCCGACAATGTACCGGCAGGAAACGTATCTGCAAACACTTTTATACTGTCAATATCCTTGTCTATAGTTCCGCTCACACGAGATACCAAATGAATTACGTGCGAATAAAACTGTACATTCTTATAAAAGTCCACCTTTACATCGTGGCAATTGCGACTGAGGTCGTTGCGAGCAAGATCGACTAACATAACGTGTTCTGCATTTTCTTTTTCGTCTTTCAACAGGTTTTCGGACAATACACGGTCTTTCTCGTCATCACCTGTTCGGAAGTATGTACCGGCAATGGGATCGATATAAGCCTTTCCCTTACTAACCTTACAATGTGTCTCGGGTGAAGAACCAAATACCCGAAACGAACCGAAATCGAAGAAAAACAAATAAGGCGAAGGATTTATAGACCGCAATGCCCTGTACACATTAAACTCATCGCCTCTAAACTTTTGAGTGAAACAGCGGGACAATACAATCTGAAAAACATCACCCCGTTTGCAATGAGCAATACCTTTTTTAATCATTTCGATATGTTCCTCGTCTGTTAT
This sequence comes from Dysgonomonas sp., assembly GCA_031546965.1. GTDB lineage: Bacteria > Bacteroidota > Bacteroidia > Bacteroidales > Dysgonomonadaceae > Dysgonomonas_A. The sequence continues at coordinate 18,241 of JAVBJR010001227.1, read as the reverse complement.
GTAAGAACACTCATTGCCAATGCTTTCGAAATTGTAAGTGGCTATATTGTTGTTCATCAATATGGCTTCCAACTCTTCGGTTCGGGAGGTGTCTCCTTTTACTACATTTTCGACAATGGTCAATTCATTTTTTAGATGATTGATAACAATAATAAAACGATATAGGATATAATAAAATTCGGGGACATCCGAATTGTCTAACTTAAAATTTTCAGAATCAACGTCCTCAAAATGATGAATGGCATCGTACGATGTATAACCGAAAAAACCGTTCGTACCTGTCGGATTCTCTCCCAGTACATCAAACTCGTGTATAAACTGCTGAAAAACAGATGTCAATTGATCTGACTCCAATAAAGGTTTTTCTATTATCTTTCCCGATGGATATTGCTTAATCACCTGATTATTTTCGACCTTGAATCGAGCAATAGGATCAACAGCTATAAAAGAAAAACTATTGTCGTTGGTATGAAAATCGGAACTCTCCAGCAACGCCGACTCTGTGTATACATCTCTAATTTTTAGATAGATGCCTACCGGAGTCTGCATATCAGCCAAAAGCTTTTTTGTTTGGGTTTGTATCTTTATTTTCATCTTTTGGATTCTTCTTTAATTCGTACATACGTTTCCATATCCTTATCACCACGTCCCGACAGGCAAAGCACTATAACATCATCGGTCTTGAATTTCTTCTGACCAAATACACCTAATGCGTGAGCCGATTCTATGGCAGGAATAATGCCCTCTAACTCGGTCAATTCAAAGGCTGCTGCAATGGCTTCATCATCAGTTACTGCCAGTACTTCCGACCGTCCTATTCTTGCTAGGTGTGCGTGCAGAGGTCCAATCCCCGGATAGTCAAGACCTGCCGATATCGAATAAGGTTCTTCGATTTGCCCATCTTCCGATTGCATCAATAGTGTTTTACTACCGTGAATAATACCCAATTTTCCGAGATGAATAGTCGCAGCCGATTCACCCGAGTGAACACCTTTTCCAGCAGCTTCAGCCAATACAATTTTTACATCGGTATCGTCTAGAAAATGATAAATCATCCCTGCGGCATTGCTGCCTCCACCTACGCAAGCTATCAGATAATCGGGAGTCTCTCGTCCTTCTTTTTCAAGTAGTTGTTTGCGTGCCTCTTCACTAATAACCGATTGCAGCCGTGCTACCATATCGGGATAAGGGTGCGGTCCTACTGTTGAACCAATTATATAATAGGTATCAGACGGATTACTGCACCAGTCTCTTATAGCTTCGTTTGTAGCGTCTTTGAGTGTCATATTACCGCTGGTTACGGGTACAACCGTTGCCCCCAACATTTCCATCTTCTGTACATTCAATTTTTGGCGCTCTACGTCTGTTGCTCCCATATAGACAACACATTCCATATTCATAAGTGCACAAACGGTGGCGGTTGCCACACCATGTTGTCCGGCTCCTGTTTCGGCAATAATACGGGTTTTGCCCATGCGGCGAGCCAAAATAATTTGACCGATGGTATTGTTTATTTTGTGCGCTCCTGTATGATTGAGATCTTCGCGTTTGAGGTATATTTTACAGCTATATTTTTCGGATAATCTTTTTGCCAAATAGAGAGGAGTAGGTCTGCCTACATAATCCTGAAGCAGAGCATGATACTCTTTTTGGAAAGTAGGATCGTCCAAAATCTGCAAATATGCATTCTTTAAATTCTCTACATTATCATAGAGAATTTCGGGAATATAAGCACCTCCAAACTCTCCATAAAAGCCATTAGAATCAACATCAAATTTTCCCATTATATATTTGTTTTTTATTTCCTGTTTCACGAAAAAAAGCCTATCGTGAGTACGATAGGCTTTCATTTATTATTTAATCATTTTCTATTGATTAATACACATTGACCCTGCTCACGACTTTTTTATCTGTAAGCACCACCACCAATATGTATTTGTCAATCGAAAATTCATTTATTGTTTCATTATGATATTTGCAAAGTTATGAAAAAATTGGAATCAACAAATAGTTTTCTTCCTTTTTTCAGAAAAAATATCAGTGCGGGTGTTCTTCATCATTTGCTATAAATTCTTCGATCTTCTTCACCATGTTTTTGCTGCCGCAATAAAAAGGTGTACGCTCGTGAAGCTCTGTGGGTTGCAGTTCAAGAATACGTCTTTTTCCATCGGATGCGCTTCCTCCTGCTTGCTCCGCTATAAAAGCCATCGGATTGCATTCATAAAGCAAACGCAACTTACCTTTAGGCGTTTTGAATGTCGATGGATACAAATAAACCCCACCTTTCATCATATTTCGGTGACAATCGGAAACCAAACTACCTATATATCGGGAAGTATAAGGACGATTGTCTTTTTCTTCTTGACAATATTTTATGTAATTTTTGATTCCTTGTGGAAAATGAACATAATTTCCTTCATTTACCGAATATACAGTTCCATCTTGAGGGCATTTCATATCCGGATGTGATAAATAGAAACTGCCAATAGCCGAATTTAATGTAAAGCCATTAACCCCCGCTCCGGTTGTATAAACAATCATGGTTGATGTACCGTATAATATGTATCCTGCTGCTGCCTGATTTACACCCGGTTGTAGAAAATCTTCCATCGTTACGGGTGTACCCACCGGCGAAATACGGTGGTAAACCGAAAAGATTGTACCTACCGAAACATTCACATCGATATTTGAAGAACCGTCCAACGGATCCATCAATACTACATACTTATTATTGTGCGATTGGTCTAATCCCTGTATGGTTATAAAGTTGTCGTTTTCCTCGGATGCTATTCCGCAAACAATCTCCCTGTTAACAAGAGTCTCTACAAATACGTTATGTGCATATAAATCGAGTTTCTGCTGATCTTCGCCCTGTACATTGGTTGTACCCACTGCCCCGATCAGGTCTATTAGTCCGGCTTTCCTTACTTTGTAGCTTACTACTCTGGCAGCCAGTAGTATAGAATTAAGAAGGCGTGATAATTCTCCTGTTGAATACTGAAAGTCATCTTGTCTTTCGATGATAAACTCATCTAAAGTTTTTCTGGTATTACTTTTCATAGACTTATTTACTTTGTATTATAATTTGCTGCATTTTGGTAGGGGTGGGATTCTATTCCACCCTCAATTAAACATTGCTATTTTTCGGGCAGGGCAGAGCCCTGCCCCTACCATTGAAACCTATTGGAATGCAACGTTCATTCATTTCTATTACTTATATATAATGCTTTAATCCGAAAATAGTTCTGCAAAGAGATTACTTTATTGCACAGGTTAAATGACACCTTGACTGATGGTCGCTCTTGCCACCTTCATAAATCCGGCAATGTTTGCTCCTTTTACATAATTTATATAGCCATCGCTCTCTGTACCATGTACTACGCATTGTTGGTGAATGCTATACATAATTTGATGCAGTTTTTGGTCAACTTCTTCTGAAGTCCATTGATAGTGCATTGAGTTTTGAGTCATCTCGAGTCCCGATGTAGCAACGCCTCCCGCATTAACGGCTTTGCCCGGTGCAAAAAGAATCTTATGTTCGATAAATAATTTGATAGCTTCTTCGGTACATCCCATGTTCGAAATTTCGGCTACACATTGTACACCGTTGGCAATAAGCTGTTTAGCATCCTCTTCGCCTAACTCATTTTGAGTGGCACAGGTAAGTGCTACATCTACTTTTTGTTCCCATGGACGTTTTCCTTCGTAGAATTTGGCTTCGGGAAAAGCAGCAGCATAAGGTGCTACAATATCTTCGCCCGTATAACGCAATTCGAGCATGTAATCGATTTTTCGAGGAGAAAGACCTTCAGGATCGTGAATATATCCATCAGGACCTGAAATAGTTACTACTTTAGCACCCAATTCAGTAGCTTTGAGAGCAGCACCCCAAGCCACATTACCAAAACCCGATACGGCAACAGTTTTGCCGGCAAGAGACATTCCTTTGGCAGCCAGCATTTCTTTTACAAAATATAACCCGCCAAATCCGGTTGCTTCTGGACGGATGAGCGATCCTCCGTATTCGAGACCTTTGCCTGTAAAAGCTCCTGTATTTTCGCGAGCCAGTTTCTTATACATGCCATACAGATAACCTATTTCGCGAGCGCCAACGCCTATATCGCCTGCGGGAACATCGGTATTCGGTCCGATATTTCGCCACAGTTCTAACATAAAAGATTGACAGAAACGCATTACTTCGCCGTCTGATTTTCCTTTGCAGTTAAAATCCGATCCTCCTTTTGCACCTCCCATAGGCAAGGTTGTCAGAGCATTTTTGAAAGTTTGTTCGAAACCCAAAAATTTCATAATAGACAGGTTTACAGACGGGTGAAATCTCAAGCCTCCTTTATAAGGACCAATAGCATTATTAAATTGAACGCGATAACCGGTGTTCACATGGATATTTCCTTTGTCGTCTACCCACGGAACTTTAAACATCAATACACGGTTGGGTTCTACAAGTCGTTCTATAATTTGAGCTTTCTCGAATTGAGGATGTTGTTCATATACATCTTTTATAGAGATTAGTACCTCTCTTACTGCTTGAAGGTATTCCGATTCACCTGGATGCTTAGCTTCCAAAGATGACAAAATATTGTTAATATCCATATCTTGCTAGTTGTTTAAGTATATTTTCTATTCCAAATATACAAATAAAGAGAATATGGTATCATAATAATAGTGTATTTTTTTGAGAGTCAAAAAAAATGGGAGAAACAAGATTACTTTTGCTATCAATAAAAATTATACTTCCACTCGTAGGGGCGTATTGCATACTCCCGTTGTATATATTTTTCAGGCGTATGCAATACGCCCTTACGGTTGGCTTTGGGATATCTTTCTCAAAAAATATTCTTTTTAGGTGTAGTAGCCACAAAATCTTTCAAGTAGAAAGGCTCGAAGTAAGCCGTGTCTACAAACTGTTGAGCATTATATGCTTCTTCGGATAATCGTACCATATATTTAGCTGACGGATAAATGTTTTCCAAAAAGTGAGCATTATTATTTATGATAGCATGTTTACACTTATCAGCCCCATTTCCAAAGAATAAAACTTTCGATTTAGACAGGTATTCCTCATACGAATTGCTATCTACAATATCGGCAGCAATGTCTCTTATCACATTCAGTTTTTTATCGTACAAAGCGGCATACACTTCCATGCGACGGGCATCTATCATCGGGCATAACAATGTTTCGGTGTCAACAACTTCTGTTTCAATTACTTTTTGAGCCATTATCAGAGGTGTTTTTATAGCAATCAACGGAATGCCGAAACCATAACAAAGACCTTTTGCTTCCGAAACACCAATTCGTAAACCGGTATATGATCCGGGACCACAACTTACCGAAACTGCATCTAATGTGTAATCTTTGGCGCGTATTTCGGCGATAGCTTCGGCAACAAATACTCCCAATAGGCTTGCATGCGAAGGTCCGTCGGTATTTTCGCGTTCGAATACAATTTCACCCTTGTTTGAAACCACAACCGAACATACAGGTGTAGCAGTCTCTATATTTAAAATACATGACATATATATTTAATTATTTTTTGAAGATACAAAGTTACGATTTTCTCAATAAGGAACATAATAAATAAGAGCTGTGAAAAATTAACCTCTTGTAAAAAAAGAGTATGTTTTATAACATTCTCTATTTTGGTTCAAGTATTATCCCATTTATTTAGTTTTGCAAACAAATATTAACACCTTAAAAGGCGAAACTCATAAACTATGAAAAAACTTGTATTCTCATTTGTATCATTGTGGTTTAGTGTTCTTTGTATAGATGCACAGCTGATTTATTCACTCAATGGTATTCGTAGCGGTGACGAATTAGTCAAACAGCAAGTTGAATACAAAGACCCCGGACGAGAAGGCGAAAATGTTATTTGGAACTTCGGAAAACTCAAATCCGTAAACGACGAATATACGTTGGTCTATAGTTCACCCACACTTATAGGAGATTCCATTTACATATTGGGAGGAGATACTATCCCCCAAAAAATGGTAAAACCCAATGAATTGGTCATAGGCACAGAACACTATACGATGTATTATTATCGTCAAAAAGACAATGTCGTGGAGGTGTTAGGGCACGAAAATCCAACTACTTTTCTACATTATAAAACCCCGTTGCTGGTATCCCCATTGCCCATGAATTACAAAGATACCCGCCAATCTTCCTATCGGTCAGAAGGCGTTTACTCCGCCAAAATACCCTTTACAACAAAAGGAACCGTACAAGTAAAAGCCGATGCGTATGGTGTTATTATATTGCCTTCGGGTGATACCCTTAGCCATGTGCTGCGTATAAAAACCACTCAGACTATAGAAGAAACCATACCTAATGTAAATAATCAAGCAAATGTATTTATCCATACAACTGTAGAAAGATACAAGTGGTATTCCAAAGGGTATCGTTACCCCATCTTTGAAACAATTCGAACTTTTAATGATCAAGATACTTTAAAGCAGACAGAGTTTCAAACAGCTTTCTTCTTTCCTCCGCAAGAACACCTTTATTTAGATGATGACAAAGATAACCTAGCCGTATTAGATAGTTTGTGGGATATGGAACACAAAGATGTAAATAATCCTATTACAAATCCCGAGACTGCATTGAAGTTATCGTATAATTTTTATCCTAATCCGGTAGTATCGCAATTGACATTGGAATATTATTTGGAGAGTTCTACAACTGTAAATATAGCCATATTTTCTATGGATGGAAAACTGATAAAGAATATAGTACTCGGTAAACAAGATAGAGGATTGCATACTCAATATATAGATTGCAGTACATTCACTAAGGGTACTTATGTTTTGAGAATAGAAGCGAATAGCAAATTTATTAGTGATAAGTTTATTAAAAAGTAAAACAATATATATTATGAAAAATTTAATATTGTTATCATTTTTCTTGATTTTATATTCGCATGGTAAGGCTCAGCAAACGATACAATTATCTGGTTCTCTGCCAAAAGTTCAAACGGCAGAAGCTCTAGCAGTGCAACGCTATACTACTTATCCTATGGATTATTCTACCGGACTTGCCAATATAACAATTCCATTATATGAGATTAAGGTAGGAGATATAACCTTACCCATAACTTTAAGTTACCATTCTTCTGGTTTCAGACCTAATGAGGCTACCGGTAGAATTGCTACCGGTTGGACGTTAAATGCCGAACCTTCGGTTTCTAAACAGGTTAGAGGGTTGGATGATGGAGCTTCAAATCAAATTTATGGTATTTACAACTATGATCCCGATCTTTATAAAGCTCAATATGGAAGTCTTTATTACAAGAGGGTTGCAGATGGAAAACTGGATGCCCTGTCCGATGTTTATTTTTATAAATTAGCAGATAAAACGGGGTCGTTTGTTTTGGCATCTGCAGGGAGTACTAAACAATTTATCCCTCAGCCATATAGTGATATAAAGATAACCGGTACCCCTACTAGTATTGCAATAGAGGACGATAATGGTATTTCGTATAAATTTGGAGGAGATAATGATTATATTGAGAGATATTACCAATCTTATTTACCTGTTAATCTCTTATGTCAAGAGATAACATCCAAAATGACTAAAGCGAGAATAGATTTCATCTACAACTCTTCCGGGTTAGTAAATTACTATTATAGGAGTTATGTTTCAAATGATGTTGTTACTATTGCACAAGGTAGCACTAGTGAGACTCCAATCTTAACAAAAACCATAGGTGGAATGAAAAAAATGTATATGATTAGTAATACCGGGACACTTGTTGAGACTAATTATGGAACTGATTATAATCCTTATGCAGGAGAAGCAAGTACTACCGCAACAATAATGACTCAGCCATTGCGAGAGATCAAATTTGATAATGGCAGCATAATATTCGAAGGTGATAACCTCACTACGATCGATATATGGGTAAAAGATAAATCCAATAATATTATTAAAGAAATCAATCTTTACTGTTCTCCTTATAAGCCTTATGGAAATACAGATATGCAGCATCGTAAATTAGATTCGATAGCGATAAGAGTACCGGGTGGAGATATACAAAAATATGATTTTGAATATTTTGAGAGCTACCATGCACCCGACCGGGATTCACGTTCCATCGATTACTGGGGTTTTTATAACGGTATATATAACTCAAATAATATATCTTTGGTTCCAAGCTTTTCAACAACACTAAATATTAATGGGACTGATGTCAAATATGAACATAGCGGCATGGACAGAACCCCGAACAGTTCTGCCACAATGACCGGAGTACTCTCTAAGATCACCGATCCCAATGGTGCAGAAACAATATTTGAATATGAAGGAAACCAAACAGGGATACAACTCAAGAGTTATAGTCCTGGTTCCCAATTAATCAACTTGCCTTCTAGCTTTTGGTTACTTGAGTTTGAACATTATTCACCTCAATTAAGTATAGACATCCCTGTGGGAGGTCTTCGAATAAAAAAGATAACAGAAAAAGACCCTGTAACAGGTAAAAAATTATATCGGGAATTTTCTTATGGTTGCCTGACCGAGGCATGGGGAGATTATGTAATTCCTACCTGGGGAGTTTCCAAAAGATTAGTAGGGCCCAATGCTTATTTATTAAGACAAGGTAGTTTAAAAACATGGTATTGTAACCCAGTTGTTGACATAACATTCAATGGAGGAAGCCCCATATTATACAGCCGTGTGACAGAGAGAAAATGGGGTGGCGATAATGACAATATCTGGACTGAATATTATTATACAACACCTAAAAACAATACTTTTTTAGATGAGGAATACAGCTATGTATCAGATTGTTATGGCTACGATTATCTATGTATATACTCGAGAATCAAACGAAGAATTGATGAAAATAGAAATACATCTATACCATTCAGTTTTAGACATTTTTCTGATGAAGAATACGGAAAATTATATAAAAAGATAGACTATGTAGAAGATGGAACAGGACAGAGAATTGTTCGTAAAGAAGAATATAAAAACAAATTTGTACGTCGTTTATGGGTACCTCGCATGTGGTCTGATTATGTATATAGAATTGGGACATATACTCCTTCATACGGACAACCATCCGAAGATGAGATTGCAAAAAACGAAGTTTTTGTAACTTTAGATGCTATGGGAGACGAAGATGGTCATGTTACTCATAATATAGTAGAAAAGGAAACAACAACAGAATACTTTTCGGCAGGAGATTTTGTCACTACCTCTAAAGATTTCTCTTACACGGATACAAAAAAAAGTGATTCGGAATTATCTATTCGTCCTAAGGTTAGAAGTATAACAACTCAATTGAACGGCAACAAGCAACAGGAAGAATATTTTACCTATTCGGATGGGAATTATACGCTTACCCACTATCCGGAAAGTCTTTACCCTAGCAAACCTTTTTCTAAACATCCGAGAGGTATTTTGACAGAACATAAGGTAATTATCGGTAACGACACAACATATATGCGCCAAAATCTAGCATGGGTTAACGATAATTTTTCAACGATAAATTCCATAAAGACGAAATCGACTCCTGGCAATAAATTTGATGAAGTTTTGAGTATTAAACATAACAATTATGGTAATATCACCGAAACTACAGGATTGGATGGCATCCCTACAGCTTATATTTGGTCGTATAACAATCAGTATTTAGTAGCTAAAGTAGAAAATGCAACCTTTCAAAGTATAAGTGATGTATTAAGTACAAGGCTATCATTATCAATGGAAAGTGTAAACGGTATTACTGATCTGAGTACAAGAAACGATGTATCGGTACATTTAGAAAGTCTCAGAAGTTTATTGCCGAATGCACAGGTATATACTTATTTGTACAAGCCTTTAGTAGGCATGACTAGAGCCACCGATCCTTCAGGAAAAATAATCTATTACGAATACGATTTGTCTAACAGATTGAAAAGGACTTATTTCAAAGAAAAGGATGCTTCTAACAATGATGTTGAACGGACTATAGAATCGTATGAATATAATTTCAAAAAATAATCGACACCTATGAAAAAGTCACTATTATATATCATTTATTTCATCATAAGTATCTCTGCACATAGTCAGAGTACAATTTCACTGAATACTAAACAAACCACCGCAAAGAAACTCATAGCTTGCAATAATATAAATCTTTCACCCGGTTTTTCTTTTACTGCAACAAGCACCAGCAGTATGGAGTTAAAGGTCGACCCCACCACTTGTGACATATATGCAGGGGCAGAAGCATCCGTAAGCAAAAATAAGATCTATATCCGCACACGTACCTTCATGAATGATGCCGGTACAAGGTATCTTGATGCCATACAGTATTATGATAATTTTGGACGTCCTACAGAAAACGTTCAAAGGGGAATTTCTCCTACCGGTGCCGATTTAATTGCTTTGAAGGAGTATGATTTCCTTAGTAGAGATTTGAGGTCATGGCTTCCTACCGTAGTGAAAGATAACAACGGTGCCTTCTATAATGAAACACATCTTATAGATAAAACAATAACTGCTTACAACGACCAAAACCCCTATTCGTTAACTGTTTACGAGAACTCATCGTTAAGTAGAGTATTAGAGCAATTCGGACCCGGACAAGATTGGCATAAAACATACGGTAGCGATAGCAAGGCTGTAAAAACTGAATATATGGCAAATACGGCTGGTGGAATATTGTCTTGTGCACAATACAGTTTTGAAACAGGTACAAATATGACTCTCACTAAAAAAGGAATTTACGCAGCAAATGAATTATATGTAACCAAAGAAATCGGGGAGGATAATAATATATCCTATGGGTTTAAAAACAAACAAGGACAAATTATATTAACCCGGCAGATGGATGGTAACAGCCAACATGATACATACTATATTTATGATAATTTTGGCATGCTAAAAGCCGTTTTACCCCCGGCAGCCTCCGATATCCTCACCGCAACCAATACAGCGTGGAACGAAACAACAACAGCCCTAAAAGATTATGCCTACCTTTATAAATATGATTCTCGTAACCGCTGCATCTACAAGAAACTGCCCGGCTGCGAACCTGTGTACTGCATTTATGACAAAGCAGACCGCCTGATCTTTAGTCAAGACGGCGAGCAAAGACTCAAATCAGAATGGACATTTGCCATCCCCGACCTGTTTGGACGCACAGTATTGACAGGTACCTGCAAAAATGCCCTCGATTATACCAAAAACCCATTAGCAACGACACTAGTAAGCGGCACATGGGCAAAAGCCACCAATACCCACAAAGGCTACAATGTAACAGGATTAACCCTTACCACCCCCACCATCCTGACCGCCAGCTATTACGACAATTATGAATTTATGGGCTTGAACAGCATACCAGCCATCACCGATACCAATTTCAAACCCGAAACCCTCACCGGTTACGGCACCCAATACACAGGCGGCAACAAAGGACAGCTCACAGGCAGTTGGACAGCCCTGTTGGACGGATCAACCGCCGGTATTTACAACGTGATGTACTACGACAACCGAGGCAGAGTTATCCAAACCAAATCAAACAACCATCTGGCAGGAGGCATCGAAAAGGAGTACATCGCCTACAACTTTACCGGACAGCCCACTCAAAAACAACACGTACACATAGTTACCGGTAAAACCACCCAAACCGAACTGTACACTTATGCCTATGACCATGCCGGACGCTTGCTCACCACCAAGCATAAACTCAATGCAGGAGCAGAAGTAATTTTGGCACAAAACACCTATGATGATTTGGGACGATTAAGTAGCACTACCGCCAATAACCAGGCAAACCTCAAAGCAACGTATGCGTATAATATTCGCTCGTGGACGAAGTCAATTACCAACCCCCTGTTCAACCAAACACTGTATTATAACGAATCGTACGGAGGCAGCACCAAGCAATACAATGGCAATATCTCGGCAATGGGTTGGAAGACTATCAATGATAATGCTACACTAGGCTATGCCTTTGCTTATGACAACCTGTCGAGGCTAACCAAAGCCGCTTATCTAGGTAATGGAGCAGTATATACCAACGGCTACGAAACCACGTACAGCTACGACAAAATGGGTAACATGAAAACCCTCACTCGTAATGGACTCAAAGCCGTTTCCAGCTGGGGACCTGTGGATAACTTGACCATGACCTATACAGGCAATCAGTTAATCAAAGTAGAAGATGCCATAGCTAATATCAGTGTTTCCGGATCGATGGACTTTAAGAACTACAGCAATGTATCCGCCGAATACAGCTACAACAAAAACGGAGCCATGACCAAGGACTTGAACAAAGGCATCTCCGATATACAGTACAACACCTTGAACCTACCCCGACAAATGGATATCAAGAGTCCCGTAGCCGAAGCAAGAAACGAATATACCTACACCGCCACAGGAGCAAAACTAAAAGTCGTAAAGAAATGGAATCCCAACTACTCAACAACCCCTGTTGTAGGAAGTACCATTAATCCGGCAACCCTTACACTTAGTGAAACCACGGATTATGTAGGCAATAAGACTTACGAAAATGGCACATTAAAGAGAATATTAACAGACAATGGCTACATTGAAGGAAATATTTACTATTTTTATATCAAGGATCATTTGGGTAACAATCGGATAACAGCTAAATCGGACGGTTCGCTGGTTCAAGCAACACATTACTATCCTTTTGGCTCTAGCTTTGCAGTAGGTACGGGGGCAACTGTTCAACCTTACAAATATGGAGGTAAGGAGTTGGATGTGATGCACGGGCTTAACCAGTACGACTTTGCTGCCAGACAAAAGGATGATTGGAGGTTTACAACAATAGATCCGCTGGCGGAAGAATTTTATAGTTGGAGTCCATATGTGTATGTTGAGAATAATCCTATGAGGTATATTGATCCAACAGGCATGAAAAAAGGAGATCCTAATGATCCAATTAAACTCCCTGAAGTTGTAATAACTCCTTCTGCACCACAAAAAGGAGATAAAGTCTTACCCGCAGAATCTTATGGATGGAATTTATTATATTTATTAACAGGACCAAGAGAATATACTCCAAGTTACAAGCCATCTGAAACTAGTAATGGGCTAGAACTTAGATATACTACATTTTTAGTGAATACAGATGGGGAAATTATTAAACCAAAGCCCCTACTTACAACAGGAACAGGTCCCACTGCCGCATTTAAAGGAGGTTCTCTTTTTATAAAAGGGTTTAAAGCTGTCGATAAATTACAATTCCATCGAGTAATTAAACCCAATATTTTAAAAGAGGCAAAAAAAATTCAAGACTTCGCTAAAACTATTGGAAAAAATCCTGACATAATTGTAGAAAAAGGAGAAATAATATTAAAAGGAGTGGGTAGTTATGCTAATCAGACCTTCAATACAGGATTAAAAGCATTAGATTATTTTAAATAATTATTAGATATGTATTATTATAGTTTGAGAATTGATATTTCTGAAAAATGTCAGATTATAGAAATTAGTGATATATTGGGGATTGCTCCTAACTGTCCCTCTGTTGATTGGGGTTTTGAGATTCTTCAGGAGGATAATGATATTCCGGTTAATTATATAGATGTTTTCCTTTCTATTTTAGAGGGGAAATATAAAGAATTAGAAAAAAATAATATTTTTAGAAAAGATATATCTATATGGGTATTATATGAATACTCAGAGCAGTGTAATATTGAATTTACTCCAAATGAATTATATAAAATAGGAGAGGCAGAAATTACTTTTTGTATATCCTGTTGGCAGAAATAAGATACCTCACCCGCTACCGCACAATTGCATCGTGTGTGAAATAAAAAAACTCTCCGATGTTGTCCACAACAAAGGAAGCTAAGTCTTATAAATATCAAGAAATAACTCCCGTAGGTTTATCACCTACGGGAGTTATTATATGTTATAGATTTAGTAAAAATTGCTTTAGACTTCTTATTTTAGACCGAACGCATTTTTAGTTTTAAAGTCTCTAATAACCAAATCCACATACTCAAAGATCCGTTTCTTCGCCTCTTCCGGCAAAGATTGCATATCATCCAACCTTCGAACCATCTCCCTGTCATAAGAAGCATTCGCCCCCGTTCCGATCAAGAAATCCACCGAGACCTCAAAGACTCCAGCCAATTTGACCAACACCTCAATCGACGGCAAATTATCCCCCCGTTCATACTTGCCCACCATCACCATCGAAGCCTCAATCCTCGAAGCCAACTCCTCCTGCGACCAATTTTTAGCCCCCTTGCTGCCGCACGATTTGTATCGTGTGGGAATATAAGATGTCACATGATGTAATCGTGCGGCAGCGGGGGAAGGAATGTACTAAGTGGAACTTGTACCAAAATGAAAATTGGAACTGCAACAACGCAAACAGCTATAACCATAGGTTCACTCGATAATATTGTGGTTAATGCAACGTTTAATGTCAACAATACAGTCAATAAATATTATGACATTACGGGAGTAACCCCTGCTACCCCGAGTATCTTGAGTGCAAATTATTACGACACTTATAATTTCAATACCAAAGATGATTTTACCAAGCTCGGGTATAACCCTCAAGCAGGTTACGGTACACAATATACAACAAGCAGCAAAGGTCTGTTAACAGGAAGTATCACAGCTTTATTGGAGGGATCCGGTAAATACCACTACACATCCATGTATTACGATTACAGAGGAAACCTTATCCAAACCAAATCTACCAACCATTTAGATGGAGTAGAGAGCGAGTATATCTCCTATACCTTTGCCGGAAGCCCTACATAGAAACTACATATACATACAGCTACCGGTCAACCCACCCAAACCGAACTGAATACTTACACTTATGACCATGCCGGACGCTTACTCACCACCAAACATAAGCTAAATACAGGGACAGAAGTAACCCTCGCCCAAAACACCTATGACGAATTAGGACGACTAAGCAGTACCACAGCCAATAACCAAGCCAACCTCAAAGCAACCTATGCCTATAATATTCGTTCGTGGACGAAGTCAATCAACCAGCCCCTTATTCAGCCAAACACTGTATTATAACGAATCTTATGGAGGCAGTGTTAAACAGTACAATGGCAATATCTCCGCTATGAGTTGGAAGACCTTGAATGAAGGTACTACATTATTAGGCTATGCATTCTCCTATGATAACCTGTCGAGACTGACTAAAGCCACCTATTTAGGTAACGGTTCAGTCTATGTCAACGGATACGAAACCTCATATACTTACGACAAGATGGGTAATATGAAAACACTCGCACGTAACGGACTCAAAGCCGTTTCAACTTACGGACCTGTAGATAATCTGACCATGAGCTATGCAGGCAATCAGTTAATCAAGGTAGAAGATGCCTTAGCCAATATCAGTGTTGTCGGCTCAATGGACTTTAAAAACTACAGCAATGTAGCCACCGAATACACCTACAACAAAAATGGAGCGATGACCAAAGACTTGAATAAAGGAATATCCGATATCCAGTACAATAATTTGAACCTGCCCCGACAAATGGACATCAAAAGTCCCGTAGCCGAAGCAAGAAATGAATATACCTATACCACCACAGGAGCCAAACTCAAAGTAGTCAAGAAATGGAATCCCAACTACTCAACAACCCCAGTTGTGGGAAGCACCATTAATCCCGCTTTGCTGACCTTAAACGAGACTACCGATTATGTAGCCAACAAAGTCTATGAAAATGGAGTTTTAAAAAGAATATTAATAGACAATGGATACATAGAAGGAAATATTTACTATTTTTATATCAAAGATCACTTGGGTAACAATAGGATCACAGCCAAATCGGACGGCACATTGGTTCAAGCAACGCATTACTATCCTTTCGGTACAAGTTTTGCAGTGGGTATAGGTTCAACTGTTCAACCTTACAAATATGGAGGCAAGGAGTTGGATGTGATGCACGGACTCAATCAGTATGATTTTGCTGCCAGACAAAAGGACGATTGGAGGTTTACTACGGTAGATCCACATAGTGAAAAGTATTATAGCTGGTCGCCGTATGTATACGGCTTTAATAACCCGATGAGATTTACTGATCCTACAGGGAAAGATGGTTGGGATATTCTTTCGGGGATAGGGGATGCTATATATAACAACTATTCTTGGGGTGCTACAGACGCTGTTGGTTTAAATAAAGAATCATATCAAGTAAATTCTTCTTCGGATTACAATATAGGTCGTTCTGTAGGGGATGCTGCGAGTGTGGTTGCGGGAGTTTTAGAAGTTGTTGTTGGGGGGGTTGCTGCAGGAGGAGGTACGGTTACATCACCAACCGGAGTTGGAGTTGGAGTGGCTGTGGCAGGAGGTGCCGCAGTAGGTCATGGAGTTGGAGTAATAGGCAAAGCTCTCCAAGGAAATGGCAAAATGGAGATGAATGATAATGGCAAATCCAAGGGAAACTCAAGTAGTTCCGAGACTTCTCAAACAGAAATAACAAGATCATCTAAAGGTGGAGATGGAGGAACCTCAAAACATATAATAGAAACTGATTCTAAAGGAAATACAGTATCAAAAACTCATCAAGTAACTAGAGATGGGGAAGTTGTCCATCAACATCAGGATTTTGTGAATCAAAATAGACCCGTTGGAGAAACTGCAAAAACAAGACAATTCCCCGATGAATGGGTTAAATATCCAAATATTGATAAGAAATGAATAGGAATATAGAAATAGAAGAACGTGTATTAGCTGTCTGTAATAAACTATTAGAGAAATGGAATAATAAGTTTAAAGAACTGTCAATAACAGTGGATGAACTTTCAATTTATCGTAATGATAGCCCGATTGCCTATTTTTCGGAAATTGAGTTTAATTTTTGGAGCGGAAATCTATTAAAGACATGTACCTCTCTTATTATTTTCATGGAGAATGAGTTGTATATTGATCTAGATAATCTTGAAAATGATATTAATGAGGAAATAGAGATTTGCTATCAAGAGTGTATTGATAGCAAAAATTAAATTAAACATAATATATTCTGTCGGTTAAAAATAAATAGATAATCTTATTTTGATGTAGTACGCAGAGTTGTCCCCCCACTGCCGCACGATTTGTATCGTGTGGGAATATAGGATGCCACACGATGCAATCGTGCGGCAGCGAGGGTTCAAGCAACTCATTACTATCCTTTTGGTTCAAGTTTTGCAGTGGGTACAGGTTCAACTGTTCAGCCTTACAAATACGGAGGCAAGGAGTTGGATATGATGCACGGACTCAATCAGTATGATTTTGCTGCCAGACAAAAGGATGATTGGAGGTTTACTACTGTGGATCCGCTGGCGGAAAAATTTTATAATATTAGTCCGTATGCATATTGTGCTAATAATCCGATGAAATATGTTGATCCTACGGGGATGGCATATGATTATCCTACAGCGGGAAAAGATCCATGGATGGATGAATATAATATTGAAAGTGATATACAAAGGAGGGCTAAGGCAAAAGAAAGAGGTGATATTTTTAATAATCGGGTCAAAGATATCAGCACTGATTATGTTGATAGATACGGAAAACTAGTTGCACATGTAGATGATGGAAGTAATAATATTGAATGTATATTACCTGAAGTAAGGGTTACAGGAAAGAATCCATGGTCAGAGGTATGCCAAGGAGGAGTATACAGAAGAGTCAATTCAGCTAGAGGCATTAGCATAATAATAGGAGAGATGCCTTTGGAACAGGTTAATATTGAATTTAATATATTGCTTACCGGACGATTATTATTGAATGTTGCAGAAAGTGCTGCCGCTTCTGCTGCTATGGAGAGCACGGCTACTCAGAATGGTGTACAAATAGGACAAAATTTCGACAAATTAGGCACAATAGTTGAAAATCCAGGATTAAACATTACGAATTTTTCCAAACATGGATTGAATCAAGCAATAACCAGAGGTGTAAATCCATCAACTATGCTGAATACAGTCAAAAATTCTATTTCTGTATTACAGCAAAATGGGGGAAATTATTTACATTTAAGCCGAGAAGCCGCTGTTGTTTTAAATCCTGCAGGTAAACTTGTTTCAACATATCCGGCGTCTATGTTTGATCGTAGCATATTGAATATAATAAAAGGGTTCTGAAAATGAGAAATAATGAAATAATCTCTGAAATTCGTTTAGTTTTGATTAAAGATTGGGATCCTATTGGGATAGGAGATAATCTAAACTTAAGTGACGAATACGATGGCTATATTGGTTCTATAATAAAAATTCTCATGGAGAAATTTACTACCGA
>JAVBJR010000154.1:0-5091 GCA_031546965.1 Dysgonomonas sp. | reverse complement strand
AAAATAGAAAACTCAACTATCTGATAATTAGATTAGTTGAGTTTTATTTTTGTGGTACCACCAGGAATCGAACCAGGGACACACGGATTTTCAGTCCGTTGCTCTACCAACTGAGCTATGGTACCATTATTGTAATGCGTGTGCAAAGGTAGTACAATTTTCTATATTTGCAAGAGTACACCCACTTTTTTTACTTATTCATTGCATTATATATCACCGATTGAATGCGAGGGCGAATGTTGAGAGTCATCAGATTTTTGTGTGTACGAGACGGATTCACCCTGTTAGACAGAAAGATATAAATCATATTATTGTCAGGATCTATCCAAAAACACGTGCCGGTAAAACCCGTATGACCATATACACTTATGGGAGCTTGCGGAGCCGTTGGACTCGATTTATTGTTGCGAGGATCGGGTTTGTCAAAGCCCAGTCCCCTCCTGCTGTTGGGGCTCTTGGTCATTGTAAACAAACGAGTTGTTTCTTTACTCAAATACCTTTCGCCTCCATAAGTACCCAAATTGAGCCACATCTGATACAACTTAACTAAATCATTGGCATTAGAGAATAAACCGGCATTACCCGATATTCCCCCAAAGAAAGCCGCTCCTTCGTCATGTACATAACCTTGAAGTAATTGCTTTCTTAGAAAATCGTCCTGTTCGGTGGGAGCAATCGTATTCTTCTCGAACTTGGAGAGCGGATTATACAGAGTTGTTGTAGCTCCCAACTTCTGATAGAAATTCTTCTGCAGATATGTATTCATATCGTTGCCACTAGCTTGTTCTACCACTTCTTTTAACAACATAAAGTTTAAGCAACTATAGAGATACGATTTTGATTTTAATTTGCTTGCGGCAATGCGGTTCAAGATGGTATCCTGATAGCTGTCGCTTTCATACAGGTTTTCCGAAATACGTTTCGAAAAACCAGGCTTAGGTACATTAGAAATTAAATTCGATTTATATTTGAAATCCGTCCTAGCCCATGCACCTTCATCAATAGCTGCCGGATAAGAATCTGATGGCTGATAACTGATCAGCTTACCCGGGTAACTGTCAGTGTCTATAGCCGGCATATAGTACTGGAGAATTGATGGTAAACCAGTCTCGTGAAACAACGCCTGTCTCACTGTGAGATCCTCTTTATCGGTATTCTTTAGTTGTCGAACAAAGCTGCTTAATGGCGATTGCAATGTGATTTTTTTATCATCATACAATTTCATCACTGCCGGAAGAGTACCCGAAGCTTTCGACATAGAAGCCAAATCATACAAATTGTCATTGGTTACCGCTTGAGCTTTGTTATACTCAAATGACCCAAACGATTGATTGTAGATAATAACACCGTCTTTCGCTATCAGAACCTGACATCCGGGAAATGCCTGTTGAGCAATACCATCGTTCACAATATCCTTTATTTTATCCAAATCCGAAGATTTAATGCCCACTTCCTCCGGCAAATTATATCCCAAACGTGTTTTTTCGGTATCGAGTCCATTACCAGCAGTATACAAATTTCCTACCGAAACAGGTATCTTTCCTGAGATATTAATCCCTCCAAAAATAGCTTGTGCTGCATATTCTTGAGCAAACGGAGTATCTTCATAAGCCAAAACAACAGCATCGGCACTCTTTATTGCCGATGAGAATTTCGACATATTGTAAGGCGAAGTAAAAAAGGTTAGTATACTTTGCTTACCATCAACCAAACTTTGAATATCAGTATCGGAGAAAATCTTGTTAGAATGTAGAGAAACCAATATCGTATTGTATTGACTCAATCCGGATTGCAGTTTTTTTAGTTCGGTAACACTCGTTACATTAAAGCAGGCAACATCGTCATACAATTTCAAAGTTGTATGGAACGGATTGTTATTTGATGCTCCTAAAGAAATCGCTGCAATTTTCTTTGTATCAAGCGATTTTAAAGGAACAATCTGATTTTCGTTTTTCAATAGAGTAATTGCCTCCTCGTTTAACTTTCTGCAAAGCCATTCGGCATTAGGAGTATTCAAACGAGCCGAAAGATTACTTAAATCAACAGGTTTTAGCTTATTAAGCCCTAAAATATATTTATATTCGAGTATCTTTTGGCACCTAACTTTTATTAGAGATTCGTCTAGTACCCCATTTGCTACAGCTACCCTTAGGGCTTCGTATTCTTTTTCGGCATTCGAAGGTCCCAGCAATAAATCATTACCTGCAAGGATAGCCCTTACGCTCATGTTTTTTTCTACAGATACGCCCTTCATAGCAAGCCCATCGGTAAAAATGAGACCTCCAAAGCCCAATTCGCCCTGCAAGAGGTCTGTTACAATGGGTTTCGATAACGAACTGGGAACTGCACTGTCGTCTAAAGCCGGAATATTTAAGTGAGCAGTCATTATACTCCCCAAACCGGCATCAATATATTTTTTGAAAGGAACAAGTTCTACATTCTGTAAGCGGGTTTTACTATGCCCTATCAGAGGAAGTACTTTATGAGAGTCGGTAGAAGTATCTCCATGACCGGGAAAATGTTTTGCTACTGCCAGCACTTTGCCCGCTTCCATTCCACGCGCATATGCCAAGCCTAATTGAGCAACACGGTTGGCGTCTTCACCAAAAGAACGGGTGCCTATAACTGGATTAGCCGGATTGCTGTTTATATCTATATCGGGTGCAAAATTGACTTGAATACCCAATATCCGGCACTGACGGGCAACTTCCCTGCCGTAATAGTACAGAAGCGAATCGTTCTTAACCGCCCCCAACATCATATTTTTAGGGAAGCGAGTTGTATTATCGAGACGCATCGATAAACCCCATTCGCCATCGAAAGTGATCATCAATGGTACACGAGCATTTTCTTGAGCCAAATTGGTGAGTTCTGCCTGATTTTCGGGAGTTCCTTTTGAGAATAAAACCCCTCCTGCATGTTGATCTCTAACCAATCCGACCAATTTTTGACGATTAGCCGAATCATTGTCGCCAGTCACATTAATGATGATCAATTGCCCGATACGTTCGTCGAGCGACATCTGATTATAAACAGAATCTACCCATTGCTGCATTTTCGGCTTGTCAACATTTTTCATCATCAACGGTTCTACCCGATCTTTCGACAAACACGAAAAAACCGATAGAAATATACATGTTACAAAACTGAAAATGGTCGCTTTATTCATTATTTTTTATTTTATCTAATTTTCACGAAGATCAATGTAAGGGCTTCCGTTTAACTATCCGCACAAAATCGTCCATCACCTTAGAACCCAAAATTTTAAGTATTGCCAAATATATAACCGTACCAATCAGAGATTGAAAAATCACCAAGAGAAGCATACTATTTACAAGATACGATATGAAATAAACAGGTACATAAGCAATCAAAGCAATAGCAACATACGGATAAATATCTTTGAAAACCTCAAAAATGCGATAGCCAATACATTTGCCGGCAATATAGTACCCCACTATAAAAGATACGACAAGCATAAAACTAGCCCCCATTACAACCGCATTTACACCATAACCAACCGTTACCAATATTACCAATATTGAGAAAACATTTCGCATAAATTCAATTGTAAGGAGCAATCCCGATTTGCCTAACGACTGCAATAAAGAAGACAAAAGATAAAACAAAGGAAGAACGGCTCCTCCCACTACCAATATCCTAAGCAGTGGAATCACGCCTCTAAACTTCTCCTGCAATACAATCAGAACTATCGGTTCGGCAGCCACAATGGTAAATACAGCTATAGGGAAGCATATAAAACTTACTACACGTACAATCTTCCGGAAAGCTCGTTTTTTTCGATGTAAATCATCAAAATTATTCAGTAAAGGAAATGCAACACCTTGTAAAGAAGAAGCAATAACCGACTGAGGGATATCATTCAGTTTTCGGGCTTGAGAATAAAATCCTACTTCCGAAAACGAAAACTGTTTGCCTATCACCAAAGGATAAGTATTTGCTATTATTTGATTAAATATCGAGTTCAAAAGCAATTTTCCGCTATAAGAAAACATAGAACGCATTCTCTCAAAACTAAATGAGACTTTAGGATACCAGCGAACAAAAAACCACAAGAACAACGAACGTAAAAAAGCTTGAAGAACCTGTTGTACTGCCAAACTCCATACTCCATACCCTTTGTAAGCCATCGCAATAGCAACAATGCCCGACATCACAACAGCAATGAGTGATACTTGCGTATTTACACGGAAATTCATCTCACGAATCAGATGCACATTTTGAACCACACCAAGAGCATTAAACAAAAATGCCAAAAACAAAAATCTTGATAATGATTGAAGTTCGGGCTTATCATAAAAATGAGCAATAACGGGTGCAAAGAGAAAAAAGAGAAAGTATATGATTACACTTATCGACACATTAAAATAAAAGATAGAGGCATAATCGGTTTCATCCACATTGGATTTTCGGATTAAGGCAGATGTGAAGCCGCTTTCTTGTAATATATTGGCAATAGTGGTAAAGATAGATAAGATGGCAATCAATCCGAATTGATCGGGACTAAGCAAACGTGCAAGAACAAAAATAAACACAAATTGAAAAATCTGTTGTCCCCCCTTGTCCATGAAATTCCAAAAAAGAGCCGATACCGTTTGATCCTTTAGCGTTTTAGCCATACCTACAATGTCCCTTCAAAAGGTTTAAGGAGACAAAGGTAAAAAAACAAGCCCAAAGCAAAGATTAATTAAAGATTAATTAAAGATTTCTTTTCGGGCATTCGGTATACTCGTATCTCTTGGGATTTCCAGTGTAGGGGGGCTGTCCGGGAAATCTACGGGGGCATTGAGAGCGTAGAGTCGTTAAGTAAGGTCATGCGATACAACCGCACAGGAGCCTTGGCTATTGCGAGGAAGGACGACACAAAATATACTTTTTGAGACAGCCTCAATATTGCTTACTTGAAATAGTTTCGATCTGATCTGACAATTAAAGGGCAAATTTTATCTTTCGGGATTTGTAATCCCGAAGTCGTTTTAAGACGGATTCAAAATCCCGAAGGACATCGCAATTTCATTGACTCAATTGGTCTTTTACCCCAAAACCAATTCCAACCATTTCGAGGAGTTC
>JAVBJR010000856.1:0-3274 GCA_031546965.1 Dysgonomonas sp. | reverse complement strand
CGCAAATAGTACGCACCACTTGTATGTGTGCGAATCGGATCGTACAAGTACATTTTGACGGATACGAAACGGAAGTGACGTCAGAATCGGAATTGCAAACGCAATCGCAGCCAGAATCGCGCCAAGTGTGTCCCCACCTTAAATTAGACAGATGTTACCAATATCACAATAGCAGATAAAATTTCACATTACAAATTGGAGTTGTCAGTAAATCTTCCTCACATGATTGTAAACTTGTTCAAAATATCTAACTTAATTCCAAATTTTTACTAATTTCCTATGAAAATCTGTGGTATTATGTAAGGCAATTTCGTCAATTTTCCACTGTAAGCAGGTTCAGGGTCTACTTGTTTATGCTTTGAAAGGGACTGATACACATTTTTCCATTCACGTTTAGCAGGTTCAAAATATTTTATTGAGAATATCAGTGTGATTGACTGGAAAAGGCACAAACTTTTTTGTTCTATAGGCAGGTTTCCATTTTAGTCGATTTATGGTATCATGGACTTTGTTGTAAAATAATGTGTAATACAGATAGACACTTGGGAGTTGATCCTCCTGACACTCTATAGAGCTAAATTTTGACAGTTGAGGACCAAAACTTCCTATTTATAGGTTTTCTTTGTCACACACATCCCCTTTCCAAATTGGGGATTTCAACAATATACCTCGGTCACATCTGCCCTTTGGTGTCCAGTCTGGTGACGTCACCACTTGCTCTATACTACTACATAATTAGGGAACGTACACATTTTTCTCATGCCATTACTTTCATACCTATATACGGAACAACAATCTATTGCAACTTGTACTTATTCTTAGCCCTGACGTCAGAGTGACGTCACTGTTCCTTCTGGTTCAGTAGTTGTCGACATTTCAGGTGTGCACCTCAAAATCCCTTCAGGTGTGTGCCCTGATCATCATGTTGACTCCTCCACTCTCAAAATGTTTGCTAGATTAGATATAACCAGATTGCCAACCATGTCTAAAAGATGTAGATTTGACGTTGCATGTTGTAGTGTTTTTTCATATGTTGTTGGTAATATGACGTACATCAAGTTCAACTAATCTTTCAGTAGACGTTGATCTGGAGTCAATTACAAGTTACAAACCAACAATTGAACATCCATTTTGGTCCAATTTTGGTCCATTTTGTGTGGAATGTTCTTCTGATGATTAATTGTTGTTAATGTTATGTAATGTATGTATAGTGCGTCTCAACTCAAGGTTGCAGTAATTCTCTCTTGTTTTCTTCCTTTTTGGGGTAATTCCGTACACCAAAAATCATTCCACTATGCAAAGTTCATAGACTATACTTAATAAAGTTAATTGAGAATAATGTTTTCAAAATTAGACCTATACATATTATGTGCAATTAATTCTTGGCAATCGTTGACGTGTGCAATCTTGAGTTGAGACGCACTATAGTATAATTAAATGTTGATAAATGTAAATTCAGATTTATAATTCCTTTGTAATGTTGCAAACTATGTATAATATTAGCTCGGAATATAATACATGGTAGTTCAAAAGTCATTTTATAAAGTGCATATATTGAATCGAGCAGTAAAGATGTGAAAGCCTACTGGGAACTGTATATAACTAACTATATACAATGTTCTAACAAATTAAAATCAAATATTCTAAGTTTATGTACATGGGGATTCAAAAAGAATTGAAAGACTTCAAATGTTTTTTATAGAAACTAGGTTTCATATGAATACTGTTGAAACAAGTTTACTGTTGTGGCTTTTTAAATATATTTAAATTTACTACTTGTTGTAATTAAGTTTAGATTATATTTTCCTATGGAACCTGGTTTAGTATAAATGTATATTAGACATTTGAAAGTGTTGTTACTATTCACACAACCATGTATAACATATGATATCTAAGTTTCCCACCTTGTTATAGCTGTCTATATCATATCACCTTATTTCAGCGCAACATTTTAGCATGTTGCATTTTGTGTTATATTACTCGTTTAATGTCTGAATGTTATAGTTCCTGAGATTGATACCTTGCGTTTGTTTCTTCTTTATTTGCAGAGCATTTTCATATATTTGTCGGTGATTTAAGTCCAGAGATTGAAACACAGACGCTTAGGGAAGCGTTTGCACCGTTTGGGGAAATATCGTAAGTACAAAAACCATTTTGTTGTTATATTTTTTTTCTTGTCGTTATTTGGCCTCTGACAATTTTATCACTATTTCGCTCTGTAAGTGTTGTGTATTTGTATTGGTGTATGTGTATAGTTTGGTTTTTATGGTTGGCCGTTATTTCAGTTAGTCGAACCTGCATGCATTTTCTTGCTATAAACGCAAAAGCGTCTTTTACTTCCCAAATATTTACGACTTGCTTCGCTTGTTCTCCGAAACATCATTTGATAAAGCTGCAACCGAGCATCTTACTTTTTTCTTCCTTTTGCTACCCACGTTGTTTTCCTTGTTTACTGGTATATTATTATTTTTTTCATCCCCAGCCCTCCCAGTTCTGACTCTTATATAGCGAAATGTCATTACTGGAGCGACACTCACTGTGTGTGTATGTGTATGTGCTGCTGGATGTTGTGCTCTGTGCCCTGAGGTATATAGGAAATATTTTCGGATCGATTGGCAGCTAGGGCACAGACAGATTCTTTGTTCAGATTGTGTAAAATGCTTAAAGTCCTATTCAATACTCTGTTATGTGTGTGGCAGTTGAGAGAGAGGACTCATCCTTCCATCATGTTACGGAGTGAAGCGATATTAATCATTTTTTTGTGTATACACATATAACTTGGATCAATTCAGTTGCAATCATTTTGCGCTGCCATGTGTATGTATATAGGTACACATGTGCATGCTGCATGCAATATACACCTGTCAGTGAGCAAACTTCATACCCATTTAATGTGCAACTTGAGTAGCATAATCTCAACATAATCGGTTACCTTTGGAGATACACAAAAAATTGTAATTGCTTGCCTTTATCAAATTATTATGACTACAATAGTTGACCTTAGTGTAACTTTTGTGTTCCTTTTGGGTTCCTTTTGTGTAACTTTTGAGTAACATTTGGGTTATAACTGCAGTGTTTAAGAAATTAGTAGTTTTTTAAAGGTGAACTGACATGGTTTTGTTACACACCATGATATTCGGACTGTAGAAAGAATGATTAAAATTAAAACTGAGTTCATTTGTTTTCTTCTTTACAAATTTATTAAAAGTGTTTTAACAGATTGAAGTTTGTGTGTTTTTGGGCCTGTGCAGAGAGGCTAGGAGGGGAAAAATTC
>JAVBJR010001152.1:0-3466 GCA_031546965.1 Dysgonomonas sp. | reverse complement strand
TGTTAAGGCTAAATCGGGGCGGGCAGCATAAAGATCTTCATCTACAAGAAAGTATTCTTGCTCCCATCCTAAATATGAATATATTTTAGAAACCTGTGGATCGAAATAATGACAAACATCCATAGCTGCCTTACTGACAGCTGAGATAGATTTCAAAAGAGGAGTTTTATAATCCAACGATTCTCCTGTGTATGAGATAAATATAGTAGGTATACACAACGTATCACCTATAATAAAAGCAGGCGAAGACGGATCCCATGCTGAGTATCCACGAGCCTCGAATGTATTACGAAGACCTCCCGATGGAAAGCTCGAAGCATCGGGCTCTTGTTGAGCCAATATTTTACCGCTAAATTCTTCGATCATACCGCCATTTCCGTCATGCTCTACAAAGGCATCGTGTTTTTCGGCAGTACCATCGGTCAATGGATGAAACCAGTGAGTATAGTGGGTAGCTCCATTTTCTAAAGCCCACATACGCATACCGGCAGCTACATGCTCGGCTATTGCTCGGTCTATAGCCTCTCCTTTGTCAATAACCTTAGTTATGGCTTTGAAGGTAGCTTTAGACAAATACTGAATCATTGTTTTCCGGTTGAATACCTTGTTTCCAAAGTATGCAGACGTTTTTTCTTTAGGTTTCTCAACCTCTACGGGTTTTCTGTTTGCAGCAGCAGCAACAGCTTTAAAACGTAACTTTGACATATTAAGCTAGTTTAATTGGGTTTTATTTTATAGTTTTATTTTTTTCAATCGATTTACGGCTTCTTTTGTATTTTGGAGTGTACCAAAAGCAGTCAGACGCAGATATCCTTCGCCACTGGGTCCAAAACCTACTCCGGGTGTTCCTACAATATTCAGCTCATTCAGTAGATAATCAAAGAACTCCCACGAAGACATGCCATTGGGTGTTTTTACCCAAATATAAGGAGAGTTTATACCTCCATATACCTTTAGTCCTTGTTCGGAAAGACCTTCTCTGATTATTTTCGCATTATTCAGATAATAGTTGATCGTATCTTTTACTTGTTTTTTTCCTTCGGGCGAATAGCAAGCTTCGGCAGCACGTTGAATGATATATGGTACACCATTAAATTTAGTTGTATGACGACGATTCCACAACCTGTTTAAAGAAAACTCGTCTCTTTTGCTTGTGTATGCCATTAAATCTTTAGGCACAACCGTATATGCGCAACGTGTTCCGGTAAATCCTGCTGTTTTTGAGAAACTGCGAAATTCAATAGCCACTTTTCTTGCACCTTCTATTTCATAAATGCTATGAGGTACATTGTCTTCGGTGATGTATGCTTCGTATGCAGAATCAAATAAGATTAAGGCTTTGTTTGCCAGTGCATAATCAACCCAAACTTTCAGTTCACTTTTGGTAAGCGTAGTTCCCGATGGGTTATTAGGATAACACAAATAGATAATATCAACTTTGGTAGTTGGCAATTGGGGTACAAAGTTATTTTCGGCAGTACAAGGTAAATATACAATCTTGTTCCACTTACCATCTGCTCCTAAATCGCCTGCACGACCAGCCATTACGTTGGTATCAATATATACCGGATATACAGGGTCGGTGATAGCAACAATATTATCTGTTCCTAAAATATCTCCAATATTACCTGTATCGCTTTTAGAGCCGTCGCTCACAAATATCTCGTCCGCTTGAATATCTAAACCATGAACTTTATAATCGTTTTCTACAATTGCATTTACCAAAAAATCGTAACCTTGCTCAGTACCGTATCCTCTAAAAGTTTCAGCAGAAGCCATTTCGTCAACAGCTTTGTGCATTGCCTCAATCGAAGCTTGAGGCAGAGGCTTGGTTACATCGCCAATGCCCAAACGTATAAC
The DNA here is from genome assembly GCA_031546965.1 of Dysgonomonas sp. Lineage (GTDB taxonomy): Bacteria > Bacteroidota > Bacteroidia > Bacteroidales > Dysgonomonadaceae > Dysgonomonas_A. Next base: position 1,606 of record JAVBJR010001152.1, on the reverse strand, counting down.
ATCGGCAGTTGGGTTAGCTATTTTAAATTCGTTTACTTTACGAGCAATTTCCGAGAACAAATAACTTCCCGGTAATTTTGTATAATTTTCGTTTATTAATACCATTTTATTTCAATATGATAATATTTCAATGTGCCAATTTGCCTATTAATTACCCATTTGGCATATTGACAAATTAATAAATTGTTCCTTCAAATACAGTTACGGCTTCGCCGGTCATATAAACATGATTGTTGCTTTCACGCCATTCAATATCCAAATCTCCGCCTAACAAATGTATTTTTATTTTACGATCGCAATGACCTTTTAAAATGGCAGCAACAGCTGCAGCACAAGCACCTGTTCCGCAGGCTAGAGTCTCCCCTGCCCCACGTTCCCAAACGCGCATATTTAAGGTGTTACGATTAATGACTTCTATAAATTCAGTATTCGTTTTTCGAGGAAATATTGGGTTTGTTTCAAATTTTGAACCTAATACAGGTAAATCAAAGTCTTTGATTCCTTCTGTAAATACTACTGCATGAGGGTTTCCCATCGATACACACGAAATCTTCCATTCTTTACCATCAATATTTAATGGATAATTCAGAACGGGAGTTTGGGTAATATTTACGGGAATTAGGGTTGGGTCGAGAATAGGTTCACCCATATCCACCGTTACTTTACGAGCTTTGGAGTTTCCTTCGAGCAGAGTAATGTATTTGATTCCTGCTTTGGTTTCTAATGTGATTTCTTTTTTGTCGGTCAGTTTATTATCGTAAACATATTTGCCGACGCATCGGGTGGCGTTTCCGCACATTTCAGCTTCAGAACCATCAGAGTTAAACATTTGCATTCTAAAATCGCAACTATCTGATGGTAATATAAGAACAAGACCGTCTGATCCGATTCCAAAATTTCTGTTGCTTAAATCAATTGCAAGTTGCGACCGATTTTCTATATTTTCGGATAATCCGTTAATATAAATATAGTCATTTCCTGCACCATGCATCTTTGTAAATTTCAATTTTTTCATCTTTTAAAACAGCAACTTTTTTGTCTGATCTTTTTTGTACTACAAAAGTGATATAAATTATTTAATCTTGCAATATTTAATGTGTAAATTTTATATTTATTCTAATAAAAATATCATTTTGAAGTTTTTTCTTTTTTATTAGTTTCAAAAAGATAATTCAGCAAACCGCTTGTTGTAATTGTGTTAATTTATTGTATTTTAGATATATACTGTTGATTCGTCTAAAATAAAGATATATTACACATATTATGCCTTATTGGGCTATAATCTCATGTTTTATGCAAATAGAGGTTTTTGGGAGTGTAACTGTCTGGTTTTCCATAAATAATAAAGGTATCTCCTTAATAGATACTTATTTTCAAGCTTATTTAAGATCAATATTATCTATTACATAAAGTATCTCCTGGAATTTACATCAAAATACATCTTGATAGATTTTTGATGATTAATTTGTCATAATTATAAGTAAAGAGAATATTATTTATGATATTCGTCCAAAAGAAGTTTCGCCAAACTTTTCGACAAAACCAGTATTAAGGAAAAGGTTGGTGAGATCCCTTTTTATTATAATTTAATTAAAAATCTGAATGG
>JAVBJR010000605.1:0-5259 GCA_031546965.1 Dysgonomonas sp. | reverse complement strand
AGATCAATAAAAAAAAAACTTTCCAAAAGTTTGGCATAATTATTCACTGTATAAAAACTTTAAAATCACTGCCATACATTAACATTGGCTAAAATCAGTACCACCTTGTTGACAAAACCAAAGCTGTTACCACCCCTCATAACAGAATACCTATTGGACAGTGTTTTATTTCAGCCTCATGTTTTATAATATGCATCATAAGTGTAGTTGAAGTACACACATCTAGTGAGTTTAAATGATTGGCACAATTAACATGTATAATTACACTCAAGAGCAACTGATGACATTTGAATAAACTGCAAGCTGTCTTTGATCACACTAACAACTTTTATTGAATTTACAAGCTGCAGGCACACATGTCAATAACGATGTTTTACATGTTTCAGCATAAGTAATTGGTGGGAACTCCTAACATACCAAACAAGTGGTTATAAAGCCATTAACATAACATGGAATGTAATAATTGACAACTTGAATGCATGAAACCTGGAAAGGTAAATATCAATTATCACTGCACAACAAAATAATACTTTTTTTTTGTTTTCTTCATGAAAATGGTCATATATAACTAATTTTGGGTCGGGAAAAACGAATATGCCTTTCAAAAATGTTTATTAGCTCTACTTTTTGAGATATGCTACTACAATTTTACATACAGCATTAAGATATTTGATTAGCTTACAATGGACAATTTCAATGGATGTTACCATTGTTTAACAAGTCAATGGTAATGAATTATATTGTAAAACGACATATAATATCCGGAACAGTAATGGAAACCAAGGAAATTTGTAATTAGGCATATTTACAACGGTTCTGTACATATATATGAGGCACAGTCAAAAGTTGGTTATATTTATTTTTAAAATAACAAAATTAATTTTATTTTCTGGTTTGCTTTATTTTGTGACAAAGTACATATTGTTAGCTATTTTCCATGTCATTATTACTTTTTTAAAATCACTTATGTTAATTTGGTGCGATTTTTCCTATGCCAGCTTTCAAAAATGTCCGCCAAACCGCACACAATCATTTTCGATTCGCATTTTCGATCACTTCTGCTACTGCTTGACAAAATCCTTTATCATGGAACTAAACACAATAAAGTCATAAGGTGCAACGTCGGGGCCAAGCCCTTTGATTCATTTTTGATGAATTTCTGTCGGATTACACTTGCCCTTTGGAATGAGAGTGAAATATAAAAATTTGAAGTCTGTAGTGACAATTTTCACAACAATTTCCACAGAAATGCATAAAGAATTAATCAAAGGACATAGTTTATACTTTGCACCTCATGATTTCATGTTTTCCGTCCTATGAAAAGGACGTTGTCAAGCAGTAGCAGAAGAGGTAAAAAATGTGACTCCGAATTGATTGCCTGGCATTTGATGGTTGTGCACCTTGAAGGATCCAGTAGGATGTTTGGTGAGATGGGCATTGCGACTTGAGGAGTTGGATTTCACCGTTAGGTATCGCCCAGATTGCACTAATCTTGCTGCTGATGCCTTTTCTAGAAACTCGGTCAATGTTGGACAAAGATACACCAGTGGTGAAAGCAGCAGTTGACGTAGAAGATGATATCCCATACCCTTCCATAGAGCGATTCATCGAAGGACAGCAGTCTGATCAACTGGTGAAACTCGTAAGTGCTTTCCTTGCAGATCAAGAACTGCCACAAGACGAGGAGTTACCGGGCAAAGTCAAAGATTTCGCAGAGGGTTATCTTCTAGACGGAGGACCGATTCTGAAATACTTCCCATCAATGGAATTGGATGAAGTTTCACAGAACAAGGTTTTGAAAATTGTCGATCCCGAAACTTTAAGATTCCCTTTGATTAGTCTTCTTTACGATACGCCCCTGGCTGGCCATCTGGGAGGTGCAAAGACCTTTCACCGGGTTGCACGTCTGCATACCTGGGTTGGAATGCGACGAGATGTGCTGAAATACTGCAAGGGCTGCGAGAAATGTCAGCTTTCAAAGCCGTCGACTAGACCACCAGCGGATTTAATGCAACACACCAGGGCAGCTGGACCATGGTCTATCCTGGGATTGGATGTGATGAAGCCGCTGCCACAAAGCAACATTGGGAATAAGTACTTATTGGTGGTTGCAGACTACTTCACGAAGTGGGTTTCATTGTTTCCCCTGCGAGACGCCACTGTTACGTTGATCACGGAATATATGTTAAAGTTGTGCTGTAGAATGGGCTTTCCAGATGCTGTTTTGACGGTTAGAGGGACCCAGTTTACTTTGGAACTCCATCAGGAGATGTGAGGCGCAATTTGGTGCTAGGCCTAAATACACCTTGGCTTATCATCCGCAAACCAACCTAATGGAGCGAATAAACAAGACCTTGGTTTCCTGCCTGAGGACCTTCACAGAACCGCATCAGCATTGGGACAGCAGACTTCTAGAACTGGAATTTGCTATCAACACTGCTCAGCAGGAAAGTATGTGGTTCGCTCTGTGCCAACTTGTCTTCGGACGGATGCTACAGTTTTCTCGGAAGATAGACCAGGCAAAAGTGGATGAGCTGATCCTTCTGAACGACGATGATCTTAAGGATTACGCCTCCAACCAGGCAAACCGTCTTGCCAAAGCTTCCAGTTTGTCCGGGAGAACTTGGACAAGGCTGCCACCAAACAGAAGAAGTATTACGACAAGTACCATGGCAATTATACTTACAGGGTTGGAGATTTGGTTCTTTGAGATACCCACTTGCTGTCGGATACTTCGAAGAAGTTCAACGCTAAATTGGCTCCTTAGAGGGAAGGACCATTTGAGATCGCTAAGATGATATCGGAGAATGGTGTTGCTGGAAGAACCAGGTTCGGACGTCGAACGGGGAACGGTCCACATCTGCCAACTAGCTCCGTACTATCCACCTGCCATCCCTGGTTTGACACTGTCCCTCCGTAGAAGTCGAAGAGAGGACGGCCACCAGGTAGCAAAAAGTACAACTTACGTAAGAACAAGGAGCTGTAGCAAGGCTGCTATACGCTTGCCACCTTTAGTGAGTTGATATTTTTGTTGTTTTGTAGTTTGTCTTCCTGAGAAGTTTTACCTGAAAGAATAAAGAGTGGTAGTCAGTTTGTTAATCTTTTTTGCGAACTCGAAATGTGGTTTTCCTTCTTTCCTACTTACCTGTGCGAAGTCGATGCTTAAAGAGGGACTTAATAGGAGTAGTAGTCTCGGGGGTGAACGGGGTGTTCACAGTTGTTTTGATGTCGCGTTGGATGTGTTTCCTGAACTTTTAGAAAATGTTGCGGACCGAAAGGGTTAAAACTCCTGCGATGCTAAGAAGTGGACGGAAAGGGTCAACATCGTCCTGAGATTATTTTTATGAAGCTGCGGATGCTGCGAAATTGCAGATTCTGTGTTTAAATCTTGCTGTGTGCTGAATTGGGAGTTAAAAGCGATTCCTATTAATTTTGGGGATTTGCAGAATTTATCCGGAAATTACGGATTTATTCTTGGAAGGTTGTCGAAATTTTTGGGAAGAGCATACTTACAAGGCAATTTGAGTACTTGGGAAGATGTGGGAGAAGATGCTGAAGAGAATCCTGGAATTTCGGTGAAATTGTCTGAAAATGCCATAAGTGATGGAGGTACTTGTAGATTTTGCTAAAGCACTTTATAAAGGCAGTGGTGAATACGGATTAGCAGTTTGTAATTAATCCTGATTTATAGTTGTACAGCTAATTTACTTACCTGATTAATTGTGGTCGGATATTAGTAGATGGCGCCACTGGTCGTTGAGGGTTAAATGAGGTTGATGTCATTTTAATAGGGGTCGAATCGAATATTTTACGGCGACGCATAGAAAGTTCCGTTTTACCGAACGTTTTGTGCGTGTCATGCGAATTTGAGTTAAAGAGAAATAAATATCAACTTCCGCTGTCAGAAAATGGTTTTATTTTGCTCTTTTTGTGTCCTGTATGCTTAACACGTCGTTTTCGAACGTTGTTTACACGTTGTTTACACTCCGACGCTTCTGCGGTTGCGGCTCGCGAAACGCGCTTCTTGCGATTAAACTGCGTTCTAAATTCGAATCTAAATTGGTTTTCATGCACCTACTTGCTGGTAGTGTGTGCTGTTGTCCCGACTTTTTCGTTGTTTTTTATGCTTTGCTGACTTCTTTGCGAACTTGGCGAACCATCAACTCCTTCGATGTCGAAGTTACGTGACTTTCACCCTTTCCCCGCTTGGTGGCGCTAGGCGTGAAGGTGCGTTTTCATGTGCGTGTAAACGCTACACGCACAAGCTTTATTGCAAGCCAGACTGGACACAATGAAGCGCTCTGTAATGCCTGCCAAACTGGTTTACGAGAAGTGCGCAACTAGAATGTACACTTAATTGTTTCCAGTCTGGCTTGCCATAAAGCTTGTGCGTGTAGTGTTTACACGCACATGAAACGCACCTTGAGGGCGCATGCGTCGAGAAAAACCCTGCTGTGAATTTCGTGTTTGGAACCCTGTTTGGAGGCTAGAGTCCGACGTCCGTGTCTCAACGCTTCTAGAATCCCTCGATGGACGTTGACCTGTCACCTGATGCAGTCTTATGACACCTTGGTTTCCGATGTCTCCACCGATGGCGCTTTGGACCTTATTTTGCTTCAATTAACGAGTGCCAACTTAAAAACTTTATTAAACCTTTCCACAGTTTTGTCATTCGAGTGCCTGTTTGCGATCGACACACTTCGAGTTCTCAACGTTTTCCCAAGTTTCCTTGTCTCTCCGAAGCCTTTGTCTCCGATTTGCGAAGATGTCTGGACGCGGAAGTCATCATGGAAGTGGTGATCGCCGTCGCTTACCGCGATATGAAGGGCCATTTAAGGTGACCTGTAGCAACCCCAGTGGGTCTGGCTACATATGTGTTAATGAAAACACTTCTACTCACTTGTTTTGGTGAAATATAACGTTTATTCAAGGTGAATCAATGCAATTCCCTTTTAAAACGCCTGTGAACCACTGGATTCCTCCTAAGAACTCCTTGAGAAGCTGAACACTATCTCTACAATTACTCCTCTAAGCTGCGGAGGCAAAAGCTGAGCCACAGTGGGGGGATGTTGCTCCCACGAGTGGATGCAGAAAAGAGACCAAGATCCGTTCCATTTCTCTGGCATCTTGGTATATTCATACATTCCACTTGTTCCATGATGCACTCAATATTGTTCTATTGCACTCATGGAACTGTTATTTGCATATTCTACTGCCACTTGGCACATAGAATGAAGGGGGTTGCTAAGCAACCGTGGC
>JAVBJR010001024.1:0-3211 GCA_031546965.1 Dysgonomonas sp. | reverse complement strand
CTGAAAATGGCGGCCAACGCATTCCAAAATTGCACCCGTTCGACGCGCATGCGCGCACAGGCGACCGGGAGGGTGGGCTCAAATTGACGAATGACGCGGCGCCGTTTGCCTCTCCTTAACCGAAGGTATTATAGCTCATTGGAAAAACATAAGCTATCGGCATTGGAAGTTGGAACATTGATTGGAGCTCGATTCGTTTCCCCCGGTGATGACGTCATTCGAACAACCAATGGCAAGCGACCATCTCGTTACGACGTACCTCTAAACCGTCTATAAATACATTGTACGTCACCTGCGTTACTTTTTTCTGCTTGTCATTGGTCCATTATTTCAAATCGCGATATTTCATTGGTTGATACAGTTGGCTTCTGACAAGTCTTCTGTCATTATATCATCACAATTATATCTTCATGCTGCTCGAGACTTGTCGGCCGTGCATCAAGTGGAATTAAGGACGCTTTGGATCTTGGATCCTTGTTTGGATGTGCGTACATGATTTATATCAAAGTTTTGTTTTATATATAGTCCTTTATTTGGCAGATTTATATGGAAGGTGAGCTAGATTATAAAATATATCCGTTATCTAGCGGCCGCATTCCATTTTTCGAACGTTTTCAAATATCGATGCGCGTCGATCCAACTCCTTGGTCGATCAACCCAAATTTTCTTCGCGCTTTATAATATGGACAAAGTTCGTCATTGCATGGAAAAGGTCCCGTAAAATGATAAAACTATTGTTGCCACTCGTCCGGGAATTATGAACGCTTCATAATTTTAAGTCAGGGAATTCCCTGTACGTAATATTCCTTCAAAATTAAATTAAGTAGTCAAAAATGACTAGCAGCTGCATGCGCTTATAAGCGCATATGATATATATTATACGTACTGTTGTTCATCCCTATGAATATATTTATTATATTGACAATGCATTTATTAGTGATAATTAATCGGTATAATTATAATTCTATATTTAAAGTGTGTCCTTTTACCATAATAACACTAATTAGGCTTATATACTTTATAGGTTATACTGTATATTTATTATTTATAATCGAAAAACTTAATTGCAATTTCTAAAGCATATATTTAATGTTATAATAATTGTTATGTTGTACTAATTGTTTGTCTATTTTTATTTACTGTAATTCAAATCAATTATATATAAATAAGTGTAATTTGTACTAGGGTATATATATTTTTGTTATTACTTATACAGTAGCCTATATATAAAATTAATGTCCGTAAACGGGTGATACTAAAATGCGGATCCCGCAGATGTTGCGGATGTGTACGTTGTCTGCGCGTAGCACGCCTGATCACCGTTTTCAGAACAGGGGGAATTCATTAATTAAGTCACTGCCATCTCAGTTTTCAGAACGAGAGATTCATTAATTACGTCTAAATCTAATTTCTGTGGTGGCAGTTATGTAATTGACGAATGCCCCCTAATCTTAATTATGTGGTGGCAGTGACGTAATTAACGAATTCCCCTCATTTATAAATTCTTAGTTGGCAGTGACGTAATTAACGAATTCCCTCTGGTAACTAATTGATTTCAACCAATATTTTATAGATAACAAGCAACTTAGTGACTCCATAAGTTTGTTTTTATTATTCAAATTTAAAACATATCATATATATCAGTATATTTATATCCAAAAATGTTATATAAGAGGTTGACTAGCACAGGCGAACCTGCTAACTTAATTACCCCCTTTCCAAACTTTAAAGCTTCATATTTTAAACTAGAATTTTAAATATAAATTATGTGATAAAAAGTGGATTATAAAATAAATGTATTTTTTTATTATTACGAAATAGCTAAATGCATACTAAATATAAAAAGTGATAAATTTAAATAAAATAAAAAAAAATGTAATAATCCTTGAGACATTGCATAACCTTGGATTTGTTTCCTATTGCTGCCGCTAGATGTCGCTCACCAATGAACCGTTTCCTTATATTTAGTCTTTATATGACATTTATTTAAACAAATAATAATATAGGTACATATCTCTGACCGTACATGCGATTTGGACGTTATTTATGAACGCTCCCTTACCTTAAAAATATTAATTATATGCAACGGAAATTCCATCGAACATTGGCCCTTTTGCAGCCGAAGCCAACCATTGGTCGCATCGTAGAATCCCTCACTGCGATTGGTCGATTCCTCGTAACCATTAAGATGGCATAATTTCCCATTAATTCGTAATTGCCAAATGATTTTTGTAAAAGAGACAAAGGTAAATAAGTTATACCTGCCGCCATGATTATTTGGCGGGTTTTTTGGTATCGATTTCAGCGATAAATGATTTAATCGGCTCGAATTCGAACGTATAGCCATTCTCCGCCAATGGGAACGAGGGTGATGCGCGAAAGGGCGCGTCGTGGGCGTGGTTTGAATCAGGATGGCGTCCGATCTGCGAAGTCGGTGTCGTTCGAGGAAGCGTTGAAAACAGAAAACCGCGTTGGGGGGGGATTTTCGTTGGCCCGTTGGCCGTTTCAAGTATGTAGTCATCGTCCAACCACTGACATCCGCTAGATTCTTTAGTCGTTTATTTCGTTTCGACGCCATTTTAACCGATTTTTGGAAGAGACGTTCGTAATGGCGACCGCAACGAACTGCGGCCGAATGGCGGCCATTGTTCCATTTGTCAACAGGTAAATTCTGATTCTAATCATCATTGCAAGTGAACTCATGTCGTATCGCATTTGAAGAATACATATTGATTATTGGCGTAGCTTATATGTTGAGAAATAATTTACTTGCTGATTATGATATAATGGTTATGTTAATTCCTTGATAATCAATAATTTGTGTTGGTGCATGGACCTGGGAAACATGGGAATGTCAGGGAATTAATGACGTGTCAATCGGTGTCATATGTAATCTTGGTAATATTGTTCCATGGCTACATTAGTAATATAAAATGTTTTATTTTTATATATGTGACACAGAATATATATATAGCATATATGAAGACAGATCACAATTTTTCCCCAAGAGACAACAAATTTAAATAATGAAGAAACAAAGTCTAGCAAGTTTTGTAAATTGGAATTAATGTCCTATTTGTTTCATTGAAGTCACGAAACGTAAACGTCTCTTTTTATCAGTTGATAGCTATATATTATCAATGATATTATCATGCATGTAAAATAGGACATGCAAGAATGCACATTAAAATGTAAATAAGTATTTGAGGTA
>JAVBJR010000019.1:0-6008 GCA_031546965.1 Dysgonomonas sp. | reverse complement strand
TCATACTCCAAATCTGCATTTGGAGGCCTGTAGATTACCCCAAGATTAAGTACGTCATTTTTCCCCAACAACAATTCAACCCATAGTGATTCTACACTTGTACCCGCACTGTAGTCCCTTACCACGGAACTAATGTGTAGTCCATCTCTGATATATAAGCCAACCCCCCTCCCCTTCGATGAGTTCTAGCCCGACTGTGGAATATATAACCCTCTATACGCAAGACACTAGCATCAGTCTCCCAAGTCTCTGTAACACCAATTAAGTCTACCTTTTCCATATGTACCAACCCCTCTAACTCATCGATCTTGTTCTCTAAGCTTCGCGCATTAGTATTTAAACAATTTAACGAATGTGTAAGGACTGATTTCGCTGGTTTGTTCTCATTGTTACCCGTGCTTGCATGTACTTCATGACTACTTTCCCTGCCAGCCACTTCAGATCCGCGACCCTGGCCAGCATCTATCCTAAAAAATGTTGCACAAACTTGGCAACCTTACCCCCCACTGTCTTACTAGCTTTTCTGCTGAAGTGCACCCCATCATCTCTCCAACTACCCATGTGATGGATGGAGGCCCTCCAGTCCAACATACGAACCCCAACCCTACCCAACCACTTGATCCCAGCGAATCCCTTTGAAGTACCGCCTCTCGGTGGAGCAACTGAGAACGCGAACACGATTGCTTTAACTTCCGATGTTCGCGCGAACATCAAGCTCACACCTTGCGCAGGCGAACAGGCGCACTTCCGTTGGTTCGCGCTCATTATCTAGGTGTGTAGCCGGCTTAAAATGACGTCATCGATCCGCAACATACCGATCCGCAACTAATACATACCAATGCATACCGATCCGCTTATTCAGTCCTATCTGAAACTACTTTTATTAATGCAGGACTAAACCATGGACACAGTATACTTGGGTCAGGACCTGGCACTTCCTATTCCGTAGCATGGTACATAGCAATGAAACGATGTAGTGATTGGCTGGCGCCATAACGTCCTGTTTGACTCATTGTGGTCATACCACAATGACGTCAATTCCGTACACAGGTGTATCAATGTATCAATGTTAATACCGATTGTGGGAGCGGTTAAGACGAGGTACCGATCGAGGAAGTGAGATTGAGTAAATTCTTTGATTTAGCAAGAAAGATCACTGCTTTATTGTTTAATGTTGTATTTGAGGTGTTGGTTATTTTGCCCTTGGTTGACCGATTTGGACCGATCGTCACCGCCACCGACGCACGATCGGAATACCGATACCACCGATACGGACGATCGCGATACTGGTACATTGACTGCACACTTGTTCACCACCTGGTATGCAAAAATTGTACTTTCGTTCATTTCACGAGTGCAGGGTCCTGACCTAGTATACTGTGTCCTTGACTAAACGGAGGGCCAAATACCAAGGTTTTCCATATAGGTTGCGCCACTTACTAAAATGACACTGCCGCCATGACGCCACCAATATGATGCCACCAATATGGTGTCACCCATTGCAAAACACTTTCACAAATGGCGTTCAGGACCCAGGTTACAAATTCTTGACAGAGTTTAACAAAAACAGCGAACTTGTTCAAATGACATCCTATTCTGAACAGTTAGCTGTTCCAAATGAAATATAACAGAAACCAAACGTCTTGAAACATGTTCAAAATTGGAACGATTGATGAGAAACCCATTTCATGCAGAACGTACATGCTTCCAGACAGGTTGTCCGCCATTTTTGGAACAAGATGGTCGCCATGAACCAAACACCTTCAAACTGTTGAGTTTTGGCAAGGAATAAACGTAAACTGCAGTTGGAAGTAGTGATTTTAATGTGGTAGAGATCGATTTGATCAAAACACACTCGATGCGATACACATTCGTACTCGCTAAAAATCACAGAGCAACAGGCCGAAATCCGCAGACACAAGCGTTTTTATATGTCAGGTTTTGTATTCGCCTGACAGGTGGCACTATTAAATTACGGCGCTACGGCTTATGGAGTCTGGCCTAGTGAAGGAGGTTCCCTGTTTATCAGTATCTTCTAACACCCCCCCCCCTGGTCGCGCACTCCTAACAATTTTAAGTGTGTGGCCAGCTTCGCAATGTCAATCGCTTTTGTTAGACTGTCTGCAAGATTTAGTTCCGGTTTGAACATAAATTAACTTGGCTTTTTTCGCGGCAATCGCTTCTTGCACAAAAAAATTGTGGAGGTTTAAATGTTTTGTCCTCTCTGATGCAACATGATTCTCGGCTAATTTCATGGCCCCCTGGTTGTCAATGTGTATGGTTATTGGTTTGGCGCACCATTGGTCTTGATTGAGTTCGACCATAAGCATTCGCGCATTGCCTCACCAAGAGCGATGAATTCAGCCTCTACCGTACTTAAAGGAGAATTGACACGGTTTTGTAAGGTACCCTGATAATCGGCTAGTAAGTAGTTATTGTGTCCCTTATAACACTGGCTATAGCAGAAATCGATTAAAAATTGAAACAAAAAAGTTATTAGTGTTTTACCGAATGCGCGACCAAATCGTTTGCATGGAAACGGCACTGAAAACGGCACTGGGGATCGAGCGGCTTGCAAGCGGCTATGAGTATAGGGCGCTCATTGTTCGCCTTGCGTACGAATCACGTCGATGACGGGAGAGCCGAGTTTTCAGGATTGGCCGAGCTATGATTGGGCGGGGCTTCAATGCATTCGTTTGCATTTGGAAACGCAGTTTGTACAATGACGTCATTCTCTAGGATGTCATTGGTTGAAGACGTTTCATTCGTTTTGAAGCAACCGGCACTTCATACTGCGCTATTATGACAGCACAAGGTAAATCGGTAAAACGCTAATAACTACAATAACTACTTACTAGCCGATTAACAGGGTACCTTACAAAACCGTGTCAGTTCTCCTTTAAATTTTAATATGAGTCCAGGAATTTCATACGTGATTATTTAATCAGCCGTGTACTGACATGCTAATGAATTTTTTACAAAATTAAACCTACATGGAATATACTCTGGAAAGTTTGTGTAGTCACTGTGGAAAACCTGGGAAACTTAGGGAAATTTACTTCAAGGGTTTGGTAGCAACCCTGTACAAGTTCCGATTGTATACGTTTATGCTGAGTGACTTTTATCATTGTCCCTTTATATGTATATGGTACGCAATAAACATGCACCTAGTTCACCGAAGAATTGGAATATTTTCTACAATCGTCAGCATTATGTAAAATTGTTTGATTGCTGTAAGTTACATTTCATGGTACAGTGCTGTGTGCACTTTCGGATAGCATAGAATCTGTCTCGCAATATAAAACGCAAATGTGCGGGCATTGCAAGTGACTGCGAGAAACGTAACTAACCTAACGTAACCAAAACTAGTTAGTAACACGTTGTGATACCCTCCCGGATGTTTTTCGAAAAAACCATTATTTAACGCAGAAAACGCGTTCGTCTCGCGGTTGTTGTTTTTTTGTTTTCATACACACTGGATTTCTCATATACAGTGTGGATAAAAAGTTCTATTCAATATTTTACAGTGCAAACGGGACCAGATATTCGAATTCTGCTAATGGGAGGAAATTTGGAAGTGGCCATGGCACCTTTGAATGCCACGCAAATTCTTGATCTTTGACCTTTCCTTGCAGGTCATCGCATCTCTAACTTTTAAACCTCTCTAGTTAGAGACAAATTTCCAATTTCAAAGTGTAAGAGCACATTTAACTCATAACGAAAATTATTTTTTCAATATTTTAGGAGTCTTAGGGAAATGGGAAAATTAATAAATATTTTTCAATATTATACATAAAAAATACATATTAACAGTTGTGCACAATTAGCAGATAACTTTTGCAAAAACTTGAAGCAATTTTTCACACAAACTGTACATAATTGCGTACAAAAGGATTCAATTTGATGTAATAACATTTTGTGATTTGTGCAAAACTTACATGTGAAAGTGTTCCTTGACCTTATTTGCTGTATAAAGTAAAATACTTGGCGTTTGACAATTTAAATTAGGTGAAACTTGCATTAAACATGATGAAAACAATGGTGGCAACATGAAGTGGCACTGAGGTTAAGAAAAACTTTTAAATTGCAGTTAATATTTAAATAAATAGTTCACGAAGCATGTTCAATGTCTTTGTTAATAATATTAATTTGACGTTTCAACACATTTTTATTTTAAATTAAAAGGTGGACAATAATTTCCAGATAAGTTAATTAAAACCTAAATGTAGTAGTAGTAGTTTATTTCCTGCCAATGGCATTGAAAGAGAGCAATACACGTATCTTATGCACCTTACACTCAGTCGACATACATAATAATACATCAACCCCCACCAACAAATACTAAATCAGCGATAAACAATAAATACATTAAATATCTAATAAAATAAAATAAAATAAATAAATAAATAAATAAATAAATAAATAAATAAATAAATAAATAAATAAATAAATAAATAACTAAATACATACATACAATAAAGAACTAAATACCCCCTACATCCTAACTATCTCATTTATCCTTAGCATGCTTACATCCGCCCTCCCCTCTTTCTTTTACGCTTGTGCTCACCCTTTACTCCTTCTATTCCTTACTCTTTTCCTTCCTCTCCTTATCTATCTCCATTATTCGCCACCTGCCTCCCCCATCTTCTCTAAGCACCTCCCCCACTTTCATATCTTTCACTATATTACTCATTCCACCACACATTCCCAATACATGTTCCATGGTCTCCTCTTCTACCCCACATACCTTTCATATCCTGTCCTCTCTTTCACTCCAATAGTTCGCCGCCCCGACTTCCATCCCCTGTACAATATCTTGCCAGTAGCATCTTCTCCTGCTGTCCTATCTCCCTACTCATCAGATACTGTGCCCTCCCCTGTTCTGTCTTCGACTCCTTATAAAACGGGTTATATTTTGGATTTTGTATCTTCTGTCCATTCAAACTCCTCCCTCTATCCCTAATCCGCCTTTCAATTTCTCCCTTCACCTCCTATCCTCTCTGTTCCATATCCCGCAGCCCTTCTTCTGCCATTCCCAATTGCCTTAAATCCTTCCTCCTCTCTGCTCTCCACCTTATCCCTTTTTGTCCCTCTTCATTTCTCTAGTTCGCACAGACTGTTATCCACCCTCCGTCCTCGACCTGTCGCAATCTCCACTCATATTCATATGCTCGTCCCCATGTGTTTGCCCATAATTGTTCTTCATCCACCTCTTCCTGTACAATATATACAGGCACATTCCACTTGACTCCCAACACCCATCTCCAACAATTTGTGATGATCTTCTGTAACTCTCCTTGTTCCGCCCACCCCCATATCTCCGCTCCATACATCATTATGGATTCAATCAATGCTTTAAATTGTGTACCATGATCATCCCTATGTCTCCTTTCCAATGTCTTTCTCCCACTGCCCACACTGCTCCCATAGGATTTCTTGCTTTTTTTAATATACCTTATATGCTCCCCGCAGCCGTTATTACATTGCATAATCATTCCAAGGTATTTAAATGCTTTGACTGTTTCTACTTCTTTCCCCTCCCATACCCAACTCTCTCCCCTCGCTCTCTTCCCCCTTCTTGAAAATCTGCATCTTAGATTTCACGTAATTCAATTCCAACCCTTTCCTCCTTAGATATCGCATTAAACCATTCAACATCGCCTGCATTTGTTTCGGTTCTTCCGCAACCAGCACCATGTCATCTGCATATGCTAACAACCACACTTTGATCCCCGTTAGTACCACCCCACCCTCCTGCCTTTCCTTCAAATAATCCTCTAGGTCCGCAATAAATAAATTAAACAGTGGGCTTAGCGGACACCCTTGTCTCACTCCCCTATTAGACTGGAACTGCATTGTTACCCCTTCCTCCATTCTAATTCTATTCTTTGTTTCTGTATTCGCGTGGCTAGATGCATCGGTCGAGTAAGACGTGTTTTCGTGGAGCTCCTGACTGGAAAAAAAGTCAATTGGAAATTAGAGACGATTTCTGGAAATTAGGTGTC
>JAVBJR010000257.1:0-4491 GCA_031546965.1 Dysgonomonas sp. | reverse complement strand
GTATAAGCCCTGAGACAAAGGGCCTCGGGGCCGTTGCCTGAGTGTTTTACCAGTAATGACATCACAAGATGGTGATGTCAGGAATAAAGATGCTAGGTTAATACCACGAGTTGGTGGTTGCGTTGTTTATTTCGGTGGACCAGTAATGCAGGGTAGCAAGCCAAGGAGTAACGCTAATATTCGCGAGTCGGCGGATAGAAGTTAGCGTTAAAACGTCACCACATCATCACATAATTTTTTGGTAATATTTTATGCACTATGTAATGTGAGCAAAACATTAGACCACCGCATGGCATGTATAATACTTCAACCATACTTGGGAGAAAACTAATGGAGATGGTATTCACGGCCCAAGAATTAAAAACATCACTACTTGAAAAACAAAGAAAGTACTAAATGCAAATAAAGGGAATTATGTGTTGCCACCACTGGACCAATTGAAAGTTGCAAAAGTAATAGATGATATAGCTTATTTGCACTACTACACAAAAAATGGAATAGGCTTTGGTTTATTGGATTCAAGACCGAGACACCAGTATTATATCAAAGACCTGTTAGGCACATAAGTTGGGGAATAATGGCTTGGTAAGCTGGAATGTTCCTGGAAAAGCAGCAAAGGACTTTGAAGCAAACTAATATATGCTATCGTTAAGTGAAGGAACGAATATGCTGGAAATTCATGAATCGGAGTTTTTCCACCACAAATACTACCGAGCAGAATGGAGGGAGAGCCATTAGGTGTTCGGTGCCAGCGAAGGAGGCGTTGGTTGATGTATGCTGCAGGTGGACATAGACTGGATGATTTTGATGATATTATCTTACTCTATAATTTGCCTTTATGTGGTCGCTTGAAATTCTTACGGCGCTTGCACGTATGGACCGTCCGCCATCTTTACCAAGTTCGAAGCGACGCTTTTCACACCAGTTTTAAAAACGTTTAGCCCACGGAAATCATTTAAATAACATCAAGCAGCAATCACCTCTCATCGGACACCTACTGTGAAGAGTCTACAAGGTAAGAGAATTAAAATACTCTTTGAAGACTTTAATTTAGCGAAGTGGGGGGTGAGAATCAGCATTTGTAACCACATTATGAGCTAATTTTTGATGTGAAACATCTTTACTGGGGGTAAAACCTTTCAGAAACCATACAACGCCCACGCCATGCCCAACAACACGCCTCACACCACGCCTCTTTCCACTACCACAACACACAACTTCCGTCGGTATTTCCGTTCTTATGCCACTCCTTCCGAAAACTCATTCGAACTCACCAATACCGCTCACCCCTCGCCTACGTCACACTCCATTCTCCAATCACAACACTTCCGCTGTTCCACACCCGCCTCTCACTCCTCGGTAATTCCATGCCCACCGCTGTTCCCAGTTTTGTGCGATAGTAGTACTTTTGGTACTAGTTGAAACTACGCCCGCTTCGAATTTTCTTTTGAGCCGTATTGTCGCAAATCGCGCCAAAAATGACTAACTCAGTAGAAATCAGTTGCAATCCAACTTCTTTTTTGTTCCAACTAGTTCAAAACAAGCTATTTATCCGTATTTTAGTGAAGACTTGATCTCAAAACTTACGCTCGACGCAGTGTGCAACTGTCTTGCATTAATGGTCACCACGGACATGCAACTGGACATAACTCCTGTCCCATGGAATGGAGTGACCATCTGGAGGTATGGTCTCGGACATACAGAATTTTACTCACACACTGTAGCTGAACATGTGTTATTTACATTTGCTAAATAAGTGTAAATATTAATATGAAAAAAGGTAGGTAGCTATATTCGCTGCAGATGTATTATTTTCCTGCATTTTTTTTCTAATCTTCTATAGGGTGTTTTGAGTGAATACCTTCATTGGGTCATATTTTAATTACCGTTTTGTTTAATTGGTAAAAAATTTAATGTGTGATTATTGACATTGTCACGCCCCTGGTTTCCGCCAGGTGGCGATCCTGAGATCAGGGGCATCCCTGCTCTAGCCAGAGGGGGATTGGGCCTTTGGTCAACCAATAACAGATGAAGGGGGCATGGTATCGTAGGTCACATGACCTACACAGTACTTTTAAGCCTTTGCAATTTCTGCACGGGCTCTGTGTTGTGGAGTGTTGTAGTGGTGTGCAGTTGTGGAGAGGCGTTTGGAGTAGTAAAGAAGATTGTCTTATTCATAGTGAGGTTGGTTTATTTCTGCTTTGGTTTTAGCTTCCACCACGTTAGGGTTTTAAGTACGAAGAAGGACAACACACACAGAGTGTGACATTTGGGGGCCCGTCAGGTCTGGATTTGCCTCTTCCACCAAATCTTAATTCGATCAGCATTGGCTCATGCAGTGGCGTTAAATTTGGTAGCTGGGCAACAAGGAGCACTTGCTGCCTCCATGTTTACTACCAGCTGAGACCAATGCAGAGGTAACAAGTCCACTCGCACAGTCCATGTGTGTGAAAAGCACAAACCCAGTTAAATGACCAGTTAAGTTTGGCCAAAAGGTAGCGTGGGCTACGCGAGACATTGTAGGAACCAATTAAGTCCCAGAATCCTATAAGCGACTCCTTCCTATTTGCCACAATCCCGTCCGAGAGTGAACTTCTCACGAACGAAGTGTAAACCTCTCCGTAAAAGGAGAACAATAAATTTACACCCCATTGACCAGGGATCACCAAAAACCTACTGGCTGGCCAATCTCCATATTCCAACGCACCGCTCATCTCCCGTAAGTTCAAGCACAAGGTGTACCTCGTCATGGACTGCATTAAAAAGAGTTCACCAGGAAAGCTCGTCTCCTTCGCCTACACTATCGAGTTCCAAAAGCGATGACATGGACAACTGGCTGTTGGCTGAACTGCCTTAGATGCCCATCCTCTGACCCCGACTTTGCTGGAAAAAAAAACCATACTAGGAGGTTATCGCCAAGCATCTCATCCACGGCCCATATAAATACCAGAATGGCACCATGCCATGGCCTTGCCATGCAGACAAGTCCCTGTTGTGTAAAGATTATTAAGTAGGGTTTCAAAGCATGATCAACCCTGAACAATAAATATTTCCAGCTCAAGTTCATGACATTATGGGTCAAATTTTCAAATATGTGCCAAGTGAATGAAGATGTGATGATAGAATTAGAGTTTGCATGGACAATGATACACTAAATAGTGCATAAATGACGGCCAACATAAATGCCTGTGGAATATATCCCACAATGATTACAAGCATTCTAATCATTCTGGGAGAAGTTACTTATGTAGAGGAGGTAGTCCCTGGATGATTTAAATAAATAGTTGTCATGTATTAATGGTGAGTTTAGGCTTAAACCCAGACACATAGGGTTAATGCATGAATTAATCACAATCAGTACATATACTACAACACGAATTAAGTGATACAAGAAATATGCAGGAAGACAGCTAGATATGGGGGAACGCTTGTTCAGGGGTTGACAGCACACTGATCACAGTTCACATTGGCTACACCAGCATGTGCATCAGAGAATGACCCAACATCCAGTGCAACTCCTACTCTAAGTGCAAAGTGAGGAGAGCAAGTATTTGTGAAAGCCGGAAACATCAAATTCCGCATCAATTAAAAATTGTAAACACCATATATAATTGAGTACTACTTTGGTATATAATCAAATCAGCGCCCCTAGTTTTTTGAAAAAAAACATCATTTGGCCCGGCAGCGGCTCTCAAAGTCGCCATTTTGGGAAACTTGGTCCCCACTTTACTCGGACACGGATTCATGAATTTAGAAGGGACTTTCGCCATTCGAACCCTTTTTGCATTGCCCAATGACGTTGCATAGCAATTTAACCTTTGACCTATTTAAGGGTTGACCTATGGGTCACCCAAGGTCAACCATGGTATTTTATGCTTGCGACCAATATCACAAGCATATGATACCCCTCCTTGAGCCTATCTTTTCTCCTACACACATTCATGACTTCTAATTTATGCAATATTTTAGCTTCGTTTACCATGGTTGACCTTGGTTGACCCAGGAGTCACCCCTTAATTAGGTCAAAGGTCAAATTGATATGCAACGTCATTGGGCAATGCAAAAAGGGTTCGAATGGCGAAAGTCCTATCTAAATTCATGAATCCGTGTCCGAGTAAAGTGGGGACCAAGTTTCCCAAAATGGCAACTTTGAGAGCCACTGCCACTTGGGGCTAACTTTTTTTTTTTAATAAAAATGCTAGGTCACTTGTTTAGACCTATATAACAACGTGATACATAAATTTCAGGAAAACAAATTGTACCGGTACACTTTTTAAAAAAAAATTCCCTGCTTTCACAAATACTTGCTCAATAAAAAGGTTCACAAATGGGCTCATGAAGGGTTTTCTGTGGGGTCACCATGCAGTGATGAGATAAAATATTTTAAAAGGGAGAACAAATTCACGTTATCACAACATGCACAGAGATTTATTTGATTGCACAAATGTGTAACAATCCTTCGTTCATCATAATTAGCTTGTGGTGAGGTCC
>JAVBJR010000399.1:0-2760 GCA_031546965.1 Dysgonomonas sp. | reverse complement strand
ATAATATATTATATTATTATTTGCTGGGGGGAAATACGTACATCACGGTCTTGACTCTCCAAGATTTCAACTACATGTACACTTAACTTGATTTCTGGAATCTCTTCGGGGACATAAAATTCTGCACGTGTCTTTTTCCCCCCAAAATGGGTGCGAGGAAACAGTACGCAGTAAGAGTGACCCGAGCGATGCAATAACTATTTCATGAAATCGTTGTACATGCATATTTCACATGTGTGCAACACGACCTAGCTGGCAAAATGTCAAGCGTGAAATGGAAAACCAAATCTACCTATCAAATTTTGAAAATGTTGATTCGCATGTACACCAATGCTTTTGAGTGCTTTTTAAGATGTGACGCAGCCTCAATTTTACAAAATGTCAAAACAAACTTTAGTTACACCTAAAGCTACTGATAAAAAAGTAGATGCATATAGATATTTCAAAATACAGCATATCACATTGAAAATTGCCACTACTGTAGTATATTATTAAAGGAGAACTAACGCGGTTTTGGAACATACCCTGAAAAGTTAACAGTTTAATGAAATTATGCCAAAAAAACGATTGTCGGGAACGATAATTTTGTAAACATTAGTAAAAAAATAGTTACGACTAGTTAGAGATGTGACGCCGTGGTGTCACAGAAGTGCGATGTCACGGCGCTGGCGTCATAATGTCATGCGGCAAAATGGCGCGAGCCAATGAGACCGATCGTCGTCGATCGAAATCGAACGTTTTCGAATTTCTGCCAATCGCAGCGTTTCCGACCCGTGACGTACATTGCGACTTGACGACCGAAATGGACCTTTACTCTATAGTCGTCGTAACAATTAAATGGTACAGTAAACAAATCTGAAAATCGCAACGAAGTTTCAGAATACGCGCCTGACGAGTTGGTAAAACGATCGACCAAATCAGTGAGGTCAAATATTTCCGTGTCAGTTCTCCTTTAAACAATGCTCCACTCCGCATAGTTGAAGAACAGATTTTTCAAAACTGATTGAGACGTCAGACAACAACAGGCTCTTGGCCCAACTAGGCTGCCCCTTTCAAGTACCTATACCCTCCCTATACTTTTGGAAAAATAATCCATCTTTGCTTTAAAACTTTCCACGGTACTCGTCTCCACCACCTCACTTGGCAACCCATTCCACTCATCCACAACCCTCTGAGAGAAGAAGTGTTGCCGCATCAATAGTCGGGGTCTCTGCTTCCGTAATTTGAAACGGTGTCCCCTTGACTTACTCTCGCCAACAAATTGGAAAAAGTACTCAGCCCCAGGGTAATTAATGTTATTAATAAACTTAAAAACCTGAATCAAGTCCCCACCGAATTCTACGTCTTTCCAACGACAACAACTTAAGCTCCCTCAAATGGTCTTCATATGACAAACCCCACATCCCACTGATCAGTTTTGTCGCCCTCTTCTGAATCCTCTCTAAAGCTTGGATGTCTTTTTTATAATATGGGGCCCATATGTTGGCCACTAAGATAAAGTCTTGTTCGCTACAGCAATTGAATAGGTGTGGCTTCCTTTGCTGGAGGAGTCCATTGCGAGTATGTCGTCACCCAATAGGGAAAAAGATAACATTAAATGCTTTAGTGAACAAGATTTTAGCGTTTGCCTTTGAAAGACAAGTTGTCAGCCAATAGAGAGCAAGAGATAGCTGTAATGCTGATAGCTGTATTTGCTATAGTGAGATGTAGTTTAGTGAGCCACTGCTTTGTAAAAACACAGGTACTCTGTACCCTATTCAGGTACAGCTATGAAGTGGTTCTTGGCCTAGTGATTGGCTGAGATATTTTTTAACCCTCCCCCCTATCCCTCCTCTCATAAAGTAGTAACCAACTAATGCCACCTTTATTACGAACATGTCGCTAGGTGACAGCTCTGAATTCAAAGGGAGGGTTTATAACTACACAACAACACTTTTCCCCAATTTTTCAAATGATCTTTATCATCCTTGTTCTGCATTGTACCCTAGCCAATTTCTGGAATGTATTCAATGGACCCATTTGTCTTGATTTGTCAAGCCGAATGGGTCCATTGTCTTGTATTCCAGATATTAACTGGTGCATGAAGAGCATTGGAGACATTGGAAGAAGATGGTGGTGTGACCTCATAAACCACGCCCATTGAATACAGAGCTGCCACCTGAAGTGGAGCTTCCAATATGCTGCCACCTGGTGTGAGGTACACCATATCGTTATCACGTGACCCATGACATCATGAGTCGCTTATAGCCTTTAGCATACTATAGCCTTGCCTCAACCAATACTAGTGTATAATAAATGCTAAGGGAATAGTCACATGATTGAGATTGTGGGAACAACTCCATGGGTGGCAGCATGTTAGAATGTAGGCGGGGCTTACGGTTTAATCGCTGGACCTGCTCAGCAAGGCTACGTTCGCTCCGAACTTCAAAACTAGAAACTCTTATTAAAGGAGAAATATCATGGTAATTTCTCATATTTTTAATTATGTTCAAAGATTTTCTCAAGTTATATTGTGATGTTTGGTATACTTTCCGAAAATGCGAATTTTTAAAGCAATACTGCACCCGGAATAAAATCACAAAAATGTGTTAGAGAGGTAGCACAAACGGTAGCACAAACGTCACTGACAGTGCCAACCACGCCCTTTTGCTGATACATTTATGATGTCATGGTCGGCAGTTAGCCAATGGCGCTCCAATTCATCGTAATTCTTCAATTCTCGATCACTCCGTCAATAATTTTTGTAAAAATATTCCAAAG
>JAVBJR010000667.1:0-3530 GCA_031546965.1 Dysgonomonas sp. | reverse complement strand
AATATATTAGTCTAATAATGGAGTTATATCTAACCTGTAAAAACACTTGTGAGTCTTTCACCCAACCTGTAACTATATCGGCACCTTTCATTCCCCCCTGAGGGGAAAATCCTAGTGCCACATATCCCTTTGTTCGCACTTCCACTTCAATCGTGATATTTTCATTACTGAAATTCCAGAATATTTTAAAGTCGCCTTTTGGGTCCATGGACATTTCATGTTGCCATTCATCTGCGCAATTACTGCGACATATAAATATCATGATCATAAATGATACAGCTGCTAACTTAGCACAAGGATATGTTAACATTGTTGTTGTATGAGCTATTGATAGTATGACTGCCTGCCTGTATTTCATATGTAATATAACTCATCACATTTTAGAAGTTATATATATATATATATATGTATACATATCCTCTCCAGCTTGCCATAAATTTACTTGCCAATATTCTGTAATTACTTTTTGTTACCGGTTAACCAGATTTCATTGGAATTATAAATACTTTCTGGCAATGCATCATGTGCATGTACATCATGTACGTCATGTACACATCCCATTTGGAAATACTGAATAAGGTCTTATACAATTTTTGAAACCTGTATGAACTTATAAGAAAAAGAAAAAAAGTATCATATTTCATATATTATGGATTTCCGATAATCAAAATGCTGAAATATCTTATATGATTATTAGCCTACATGAAAAATATATAATTTTGTATAATAATGTTGCTATCATATGAATTTTACGAAACTTATGATCTTAGCCCGTAATAGAGTTTACAAAATACTTCTTGGTTTCTCATCTTATGAATATTTGAAGAAAAGCCAAATTAACTTATGTCCAAATGATTTTCTTATCTACATAGCCAAAAAGCATGCTCGCATGTGATTGGTTTCACCATTGTAGCGATTGATCAAATGGTGTGCACCCCTCCGGCCGCAACATTGGCATCCTGTAGTTTGCATTTAATTACATGTTTATCATTGCAAATTGGTTAACATTCTAAATGAGAATTCTTTCTACGGATATCCCACATAAAAATTTACTATAAGGTCTGACAAGAAAAACTTATAAAAAAGTGTTCAAGATTTTGGAAATATTGCATCATAAGAAATATGATAATATTGCTTATAAGACAAATCAGAAAATCAGCAATCAGCAATCCCGAGGATTGCCTAGAGAAAAGTGGAAGGTGGGAGGCTACCTAATCCCCCACGTGCCACGTCATACCTTCAAAGCCCTTAAAGACAGTCACAAACCTATAAACACAACTGCGTCGCTTTGCCACAATCAGTTCATGCGCGACCACCCAACCCCTTGATGTACTTCGGCTTCACAACACCATACACCCCCCAACATACCCACCGGACAACGCCGGGTTTTTTGGCTAGTACGAGGCAAATTTCAAAAATAAGGGCCGATTGGGTAGAAATGAAAGACCAATTAAGGGAAAAAAATATCTCGGTTGTTTCAAACATATATACATCACCACTTTATATTACGGTGTAGGAACCATAATTTCCCAAGCCCTTTGGACACCATAAAAATGTTTTTAAAGTCCCCCACATAAAATTCCACTTCCTGGGAATTAAAAATTCAAAATGTAGTGACCAAAATTGGCTAGTGACCATAAACGAATAGCACACACACTGTAACATCAACTCGATTGGCCACATAGTGACCAAGTTTTCAACCTGCTGATGTTTGCCCTTGTGTGACTTTGAGTGCAGATGGATGCGAAAATCCACAACCCCTCAAGTTGTGAAAATCTTTCCATGAAGAGTTGAAAACGGCTGTGATGGACTGGTTGAAATCCCAGGCTGAGGAATTTTATTCAGAGGGCTTAAAAAACATTTTTTACGGTGTCCAGGGGGCTTGAAAAATTATAGGGACTACACTGCAAAATAAAGTTGTGATGTACATGTTTGAAACAGCCGAGACATATTTTTACGTTAATTGGTTTTTGATTTCTACTCAATCGGCCATTACTTTTGAAACAACCCTCAGTTTTAAAAAAAATATCTGCAGTTTTGTGCCATAAAATGTTGGGTTTTCACCATTTTATGGCACAAAACAGCAGTTATTTTTTTTTAAAAACTGAGGTACTTTTTTGCCAGGGGAGCCTCATATCTTATATTAGCCGTTGAGCTTCACAAGAAAGCCAATGACTGTTAATAATTACAAATTAGGCAGCGTCTTCAAATGGATTTATTGGCTCAAACGCTTGGATGAAAACGTTTTAGGTATTACTGATCAAAGAAGTGACATAAAACAGACAACGTTGTACAAATTTGGAAATCATGTATTAACTGATTTGTTCAAAAATAATGTTTCATTAATATCACATTTTAATTTATTGGCAGAGCGATGTCAAAAAGTGATTCCCCTGTAAGAGCATACAGTACTTCTTAAGAAATAAATTGACATACATTTCTGTGCCAAAAAATGTTGCAATTCATCCACATCTCTCAATATTGTTGCTTGAAATTGGCATACTGTCATGCTATTTCTACATACTCATTGCCAACATTTTAGGTGTGTATAAGAGGAATTGGCTGAGATAAATATCGGTTAAAGTTTATCATGCATGCAGTACTTATGTACAGCTTTGATTTATACATAAAACAGAGAACTTGCACAGCTGTGCTCCACTTCTCATGAATCAGACTATATGTATGTATATTTCTTTCAGGGTTGAGCCACAAACAGTCATTGGCTTTCCTGTGAAGTTATAAATGTGAATATCAGAAATTCGCAACATGGCTGGCGGTTGCCGCCATGTTGACTGGTTTTTCCGGTCCGATATTAATTATAATTCTTAATTGGTTTTTCTTTTTAAATTAGTCAATCAATATAGGTAGACCAATCAATAGCAACAGATACACCCATAAATTGGGTGTTCGTTGCAAATGGTGACGTTTTAAAACATTGTCATTCACTGACACACCATTTACCAATTTGTGAAAGAATGCATACAACTGTCTCCTTCTTAATCCAATAAAAATATCAGGGGCAGTTGTTTAGCTACATTGTATGCAATAACAATTTTTTAATAACATATGTAAATCATATTTCTAGAGTACTTTGTTCTTACTCAAAAGAATGTCTATTTAACATTGTGTAATATTGCACTATGGCAGAATGGAAAACAAAATATTTAGTTACTTGTTTTATTTCTGCTTCTGAATGTGGCGGTGATTGTGGTGTGGCAGTAATGGTAGTGTGGTGGAGTTTGTTGTGTGGTGGTGATGGTAGTTTTAGTGATGGTGGTGCTGAAAGCCAACCACATACTTCCATAATAACTGTTGTGGCCCACCACATACCACCAGCCACCACCTCATTCTTTGTGGTTGTCTGTGGTGTTAATTTCCAATAGGACTATGTAAATATGCACAAATTAAGGAGATGTGGTTGCAATCTTATACAGACCATTTATTGATCCAAGGTGCACCGAAGATCTTCGGTGCATTAATTATAGCAATTACATTTTAATGTAAAAGTGGTAATGTTTTGTGGTGTTTTA
>JAVBJR010000104.1:0-9283 GCA_031546965.1 Dysgonomonas sp. | reverse complement strand
CCGGACAGTTACCACTGCACTTGCCAGGACGGGTTCACGGGCAAGAACTGCGAGGAAGAGGAGGACCTTTGCGCGGTCATCTCGCCGTGCGTCAACGGCGGCACGTGCGTCGGGACCGGGACGTCCTACAAGTGCCGGTGCCCGTTAGGTTACGGAGGGACGAATTGCGAACAGAGTGAGTATCTCGTGATATGATGTGAATAATTCTCTATCGTTTCAATACCAGATTCGAAGAGCACCTGAAACAAACGCCCAGAAATCTCAAATTCCTGCAATCATTTGCTTCAATATAATCATTACCCAAAAAATGCAAAATTGGACATTCTGTCAACAGATAATAGTTACAATCGAATTGAATGAATGGATGCAACAAATGAATAAATGAATGAATTAAACGAATGAGTGAATGATTGAATGGATGTTGAAATGAACGAACAAACAATGAATGGAATGAATGAATGGATGTTGAAATGAACGAACAAACAATGAATGGAATGAATGAATGAAATGAATCAATGAAACAAGTAAATAAAAAAATTAAAAAATGATTGAATGATTGATTGAATGAATAAATAAATGAAGGAATGATTGAATGGAAGAATGAACGAACAAACAATGAATGAATGAAGAATGAAATGAGTCAATGAAATGAATGAATGAAGAATGAAATGAGTCAATGAAATAAATAAATACATAAATAAAAGAGTGAATGAATGAATGAATGAATGAATGAATGAATGAATGAATGAATGAATGAATGAATGAATGAATGATTGGAAGAATGAACGAACAAACAATGAATGGAATGGAATGAATGAACAAACGAACAAACAATGAATGGAATGAATGAAGAAACGAACAAGCAATGAATGGAATGAATGAAATGAATGAATGAAATGAATAAACGAATGAATGAAGAATGAAATGAATCAATGAAATAAATAAATAAATGAACGAATGATTGAATGGAAGAATGAACGAACAAACAATGAATGGATTGAATGGAAGAATGAACAAACAACAAACAATGAATGAATGAAATGAACCAACGAATGAATGAAGAATGAAATGAAGAATAAATCAATCGATCAATAAACGAACAAATGAATCAATAAAATAAATAAATAAATAAATGAAAGAATGAATGAATGAATGAATAAATTTTCGAATGAACGAGTGATTGAATTGAAGAATGAACGAAAAACAATGAATGGAATGAATGAAATGAATGATTGAATGAATAAATAAATGATGGAATGATTGAATGGAAGAATGAACGAACAAACAATGAATGGATTGAATGGAAGAATGAACAAACAACAAACAATGAATGAATGAAATGAACCAACGAGTGAATGAAAAATGAAATGAAGAATAAATAAATTTACGAATGAACGAATGATTGAATTGAAGAATGAACG
This sequence comes from Dysgonomonas sp., assembly GCA_031546965.1. Lineage (GTDB taxonomy): Bacteria > Bacteroidota > Bacteroidia > Bacteroidales > Dysgonomonadaceae > Dysgonomonas_A. Next base: position 7,862 of record JAVBJR010000104.1, on the reverse strand, counting down.
AAAAACAATGGAAGGAATGAATGAAATGAATCAACGAATGAATGAAGGATGAAATGAATCATCGGAATACATAAATAAATAAATCAATAAACAAACGAATAAATAAATGAACGAATGAATGAACGAGCGAATGAATGAATGAACGAATGATTGAATGGAAAAATGAACAAACTAAACTCTGGATAGAGTGTATAGTGATTTGTTTACAATTAGCATTTCATTTGTCGCACTGGCCTAAAGCTTTATTCACACACTTGTATACGGCTATCGACTGCCATGATTGCATCCGGTTCCTTTCAGCTAGTTCAACCCCCTCCACCGAATCATTCATATATTTTCCTATATTTTTATTTTATATTCCTATATTTCCTATAATTATAACTCATCGTCTTGACGCGTTGCGTTCGCGCGTCAAGGTGTTGAGTTCAGCGACAGCGTCGGCTTCCACGGCGACGGCTACCTGGAATTCAAGAGGGACTTCATCCCTCACACCAGTGCCACGGCCAACGAGGTCATCAACTTGTCTTTTGAGACTTCGGAGCCCAACGGGCTGTTGCTGTGGCACGGACAGAAACCGGAGACGGATGGTAAAAGTAAAGATTTTCTCGCTTTGGCGATCGCTGACGGATACCTGGAATTCAGGTAAAATTTGTAGTTAGATGGTTAGGTTATTTATAGCCATTGATAGTTGTAATGCTCAAATGGGGGTTTGAATGGTTACTTGTTGTAGTTACGAACTGGGAAGTGGAATCGCGCTGATTAAGTCGCAGATTAAAGTTGACGATGGCCGAAGACACCACGTTGCTCTGAAAAGGTTTGAATGCGCAAAAGAAAATTTTTCTATATAGTCGGTGCAAGGGTGAGAATAAAATAGCAATGTCTATGGAGGGCGTGTCTTTGATAGGAAGACACACCTTCAATTGGAAGACACACCCTGTGGGATATGTACATAGAAAAGGTGGACTTTAATTAAAAGGGAGTGACCACACCCACCTTTTGCTCCTCCTCTTTCTTGGTACATAAATGTTTTTTTGATTGGGAACTAGTTTGAAGATGCTCCATCCAAAAGACACACCCTCCGTTAACCACGCCCAGTTTTTGCTCCGCCTCTTTCTGGTGTATTAATTGCGTTTTAATTGGCAACTGGTTTGAAAACACGCCCTTCATTAACCACGCCCAATTTCTTGCTCCTCCTCTTCCTGATATTTTAATTGCTTTTTAATTGTCACCTGGTTTAAAAACACGCCCTCTATTGACCACGCCCACTTTTTGCTCCTCCTCTTCCTGATACATTAATGTCTCTTGATTGGTAGCTGCTTTGATGACAAACCCTCCATTGATCCCACCCAGATTTTGCTCCTCCCTCTTCCTCCTGATTTTGATTAGGAACTGGTTTGAAGACACGCCCTCCGTTAACCACACCCGGTTTTTGCTCCTCCTACTCCACTTCCTGCTATTATTGAGTTTTGATTGATAACCGTTTTGAAGACACACCCTCCATTGGCCACGCCCACATTTTGCTCCTCCTCTTCCTGGTATATTAATGTCTTTTGATTGGGAACTACTTTGAAGACACGCCCTCCATTGATCCCACTCAGATTTTGCTCCTCCCTCTTCCTCCTGGTATATTAATTGCGTTTTTTATTTGCACCTGTTTTGAAAACATGCCCTTCATTGGCCACGCACTATTTTTTGCTCCTCTTCCTGTAATATTAATCTCATTTGATAGGGAACTGGGTTGAGGACACCCTTCAGAAGACACACCCTCCATTGACCACGCCCAATTTTTTGCTCCTCCTCTTCCGAGAATATTAATCTCATTTGACAGGGAACTGGGTTGAAGACGCCCTCCAGAAGAAACGTCCTCCATTGACCACGCCCATCTTTTGCTCCTCCCTCTTCCTGATACAGTAATGTCTTTTGCTTGGGAACTATTTTGAAGACACACCCTCCATAGACTGTTGTGTTTCATTCTCGTCATTCAACTGACTATAGAGTTATTAATTACAATATTTTCTACTATAATAATACTTATTCAAAGAAAATGTTTTGTTTCTAGAGCTGGCAAGAATGGCAGCATGGAGGTTGATGCTGTTTTCAAGGAGTTTGGTGATTCACAGGGGAACCTTCAAATGCTCAACACAGAGGGCAACCTCTACCTCGGTTAGTATCAACCCACCCACAAGGACCAAACTTTAAAAAGAAATAAATATAACACTGTGATTTAATCCCTGACTGTATTAAATCCATTTTAAAGGTGGTGTTCCAAACCACAGACTGATGACTGCCGGACGTTACGTCAATGGTCTCAATGGGTGCATCGTAGATGTCGAGATCCAAGATTCAGGGGTTATCAATCTCATGGAGCAAGCAGAAGGAGGGGTTAATGCACTTCCCTGTGATAGGTAAATAAATTCCCAGGTGAAAAATTTCCATTATTTCCAAATAAATATAAGAGTTTTTGGTCGCGCGAACAGTGACGAGGATTACAGCGGCGACAGAATATCCAAGTAGATAAACAACGCCGAAGAAAAGGTACGCCAACCAACCGATATGAATTTAACTTGGAGTCTCTTTTGAGCGTACTTATGCAAAATGGTTTAAAAATGCTTATTTCACGCACCCCGTCTGTCAAGTAAGTTTTTACTACGCTAGTCGCTACGTCACTTGATTCTCTCGGAAGCTTTCCCATGTTTCAATCCGAGAAGGTGAAATTAAGAGAGAAAGAGAGAGAAAGAAAACTACTTTTTATACATTTTGCTGCATGAAGCAAAGCCACTGGGGTCCTGGAATATACACGGGCAATGCATTTATTGTCGTACGTCACCTTTGACGTACCTATAGTTTTATAATTTCCCTTCTTTACCAATGATATATACCCCTTTCATCATCCAATTGGGGTGAAAAGTCTTGTTTTTTTTTAGAATGAACGCGTAAAAAGTATCGCATCACGTACCTATGACTTTATAGCAAAATTTGGTGTCCGGTGACCCGGTGACCTTGCCCGGGTCTCAAAACCATGTAAAAGTACTCAACTTTAGCTAAGCTATAACTTTTATTAAGGTCATTTTTTCAAAAAAACAACTATACTCGGTGCAAGGGTGAGAATGAAAAAGGGGCGTGTACGGAGGGCGTGTCATCAAACCAGAAACCTATCAGAAGGGGATTCATAGCAAGAAGGAGGAAAATTTACAGAGCGAATGACAGTCAGGTGTGTTGGTTACAGGTTATAGGCTAGCTAATTTTACAGTGACGCCCACATTGGACATAAGCCACGCCCCTTAACTCCTCCCCTTTTCCTGATAGTATATTATTAAAACCTTTTGTAATTGAACTGTTTTGAAAACAGGAGGAGGAGCAATATAAGTAGTTTAGGGGAGCTTTGCACAACCAATGACAGCACACCTTGGACATAAGCCACGCCCCTTAACTCCTCCCTTTTTCCTGGTACCTAGTATATTATTAAAACCTTTTGAAATTGAACTGTTTTGAAAACAGGAGGAGGAGCTAATAACAGCGTTGCGTGTCGATTAAAGTATGATCACACTTTTTGCAATGAAAGGCCATTTTGTTTAAGCCCCGCCTCTTAATACCTCCCATCTTGGTATATTATTACAATAAAGAGGAGGAGCTACAGTTGGGTGGGCGGGTCAAAAGTTACACAACAAATGACAGCATTTTGATTAATTTACAGTATGATCAATCTGTTAGCAATGAAAGTCCACCTTTAGATTGTCATAAGCCCCGCCTCTTAATACCTCCCATCTTGGTATATTATTACAATAAAGAGGAGGAGCTACAGTTGGGTGGGCGGAGCAAAAGTTACACAACAAATGACAGCGTTTTGATTAATTTACAGTATGATCACTCCTTTTGCAATGAAACTCCACCATAATTGTCATAAGCCCCGTCTCTTAACAGCTCCCATTTCGGTATATTATTGCAATAAAGAGGAGGAGCTACAGTTAATTGGGTGGGGCAAAAGTTACACAACAAATGACAGTGTTTTGATTAATTTACAGTATAATCACTGTTTGCAATGAAAGTCCACCTTTAAATTGTCATAAGCCCCGCCTCTTAATAACGCCCATCTTCGTATGTTATTACAACAAAGAGGAGGAGCTACAGTTAATTGGGTAAAAGTTACACAACTAATGACAGTGTTTTGATTAATTTACAGTATGATCACTTCTTTTGCAATTAAACTCCTCCTTAAATGTCATAAGCCCCGCCTCTTAAAACGCCCCTTTTCCTTCTATGAACACCTTCTTAAAGGGACCTGGTTTGAGCCAATGACATTGTTAAGTGTTAGCCACTATACCCTGATACTCCTTTCAACAATAAAAGCCTCCCACCAAATCCTAAACCCCACCTATTTTGAAAAATTCAACTATTTTGAAGCCACGCCCTCTGTACACACCCACTCATTTCATTCTCACCCTTGCACCAACTATATACAAATATGATATTGGGTATTTTGAATGCCACAGACACCAGGTATGATGTGTAAGTGGTGCCAAACTTTTTATAAGTGATAACTTGTAGTTTAGTTTTTGTGTTAAACGCGTGTCGCAGCCAAAACGGAAAACATTCGACAAGACGCGCGGGTTATTAACCGAAACTATAAGTTGAATTACAGTGCCAATAGACCCTTTTCTTACCTCCTTACCTCCTTACCTTCTTACCTTCTTACCTCCTTTATCCCCACCCCTAATATTAAAAGTGTGGTTTATATATTAGAATTAATCTCTAGTTTCCGATTAGATCGCGTGTTGATTTTCTTTCTCGACAAGGGTGCGTTCATTTTTATTTTAATTTAGGTGAATCTTATCTCTTTTCTTTAAGAAACAAACTAATTGCTTGACAGTAAGGGCTCTCAACAGATGGGTGTGTAATTAATTTGTGCAATAAGGATATACGAGGAAATATTACGACGGATTAAGCGTCGCGCGGCAGTGCCTTGTTTTTACGAAGCCGCGGTTAGGTTTTTGCGAAGATGGAATTTGCATCTTAATCTGTTGGGGTTAGTACGTGTAAGGATAAGAAAGATAAGAGGAAGTGGTTGGATTTTTGACGTATCGCGATCCCCGTCTTGCAGCTTTTTTAATATAACAAATTATCTCGATATACTTGCGCAATTATAGCTTTCCGTCTATAAATGTTTACGGAGCAATGGAACAATCGAAGGAAAAAAGATAAATGAATAACTGAAATTATAATGTGTGCAATGGTGGCATAATAATATAAAACACCGCTGTTGTTCATGTCGTGACGAACGTTTTTTTGGAAATATGTTTTTTTGTTTTTTTTTTGTACGGTTTGTCGGTGTGTTCGTTGGCATGATGAGAAATTCCAATCTTTATTACAAAAATGGTGCCAATAAAGTGTTCATTTAGCTTTCTAGATTCGGTCAAATGTCTCGGTGCACGTGGAAAAAACGTTTTTACGCGACAGGCAGGTTTTTCCAGAAGCAGCGGAATTACGGTTTCTCATAGGAACAAACAATCACCAATAGCAGAGTTGCTACCAACAGGGAAAATCTGGAAAACTGATTTGCGGAGTTTTTTTTTAACTCTTTGCTGCACATAAAAAATAACACCATACAAAAACGTTGGTTCAGAAAATGTACCATGATGCATGAAAGAGTTAATTGGGGAGTGTCTTTTTAATAGGGCAGTGTTTTTTTAAGTTGGGGAGTGTTTTTTTTTTATTTGGGGAGTGTTTTTTTAGTTAGGGAGTGTTGTTTTTTTTTGTTAGTGTTTTTTGTTTTAGTTGGGAAGTGTTTTTTGTTTTAGTTGGGAAGTGTTTTTTGTTTTAGTTGGGAGTTTTTTTTAAATTCGGAAGTGTTTTTTATTAGAAAGTGTTTTTCAATGGGGACTGTTTTTTGTTTTAGTTGGGAAGTGTTTTTTATTAATTGGGAAGTGTTTTTTTAATTTAAAGTGTTTTAATAGGGGAGTGTTTTTTATTTGGAAGTGTTTTTTGCTTCAGTTGGGAAGTGTTTTTTGTTTTAGTTGGGAGTGTTTCTCTGGTTGGGAAGTGTTTTTTGTTTCAGTTGGGAGTGTTTTTTGTTTTAGTTGGGAGTGTTTTTTTTTACTTGGAAGTGCTTTTTTTTAAATGGGGAGTGTTTTTTTGTTTTAGTTGGGAAGTGTTTTTTTTACGTTGGGAGTGTTTTTTGTTTTAGTTGGGAAGTGTTTGTTCCTATGAGCCACTGTAACAGAAAAGATGCTACACTCGTGTCGCGACGCTTCGTGAACCGGAAGTAATTATTTACATGTAAAATAATGAGAAGGAAATGGTAATTTTCGAAAAGTAACAGGATATTTTTATAGAATATTTAAAAAAAATATTCGCAAGTTTTTTTATGAAGAATATTACACGTAAAATTTTAAAAATGTCATTGTAAAGTGTTTTAGTCGTGTATTTTGCACATTTTCCAAGTTGGTTATAGAGTATTCAACATGTTTTCCGCCTTTGACAGGTTCCTGCTTATTTTCAGCAAAAATGACTATAGTCGGTTTAAGGGTGAGAATGAAACGAAGGGGCGTGTCTTCAAACCAGCTAGGCCCCTTTCACCGGGTGTATAATACAATCTACTGGGAAGGAGGGGCTTACAACAAGGTAGGCGCTCCTCCTCTTCCTGGTATGTTAATGATCTTTTGAAGACCAAATAGGATGAAGACAAATCCTGAATAGAGTTTTGAAGACACGCCCTCCATACACCCTGTTCCATTCTCGCGCGTAAACAGACTATGGGATTTTGATGAAGACACGCCCTTCTATATCATTCTCACCCTTAAACCAACTACAGTATAGGATTTTGATGAAGACACACCCTCCCATAGAGATAGAAGACACGCCCTTCTATTTCATTCTCACCCTTACATCAACTATAGGATTTTGATGAAGACACGCCCTTCTATATCATTCTCACCTTTACACCAACTATAGGATTTTGATGAAGACACGCCCTTCTATTTCATTCTCACCCTTGAACCAGCCATAGGATTTTGATGAAGACACGCCCTTAAACCAACTATAGTATTTCGATGAAGACACACCCCATACATATTGAAGACACGCCCTTCTATATCATTCTCACCCTCAAACCAACTATAGGATTTTGTATGGAGGGCGTGGCTTCAAATTGGTTCCCATACTATATACCAGGAAGAGGGAGGGGCTTGTAGCCACCACCCATTCAACTAAGGTCCCTCCTCTTGCTCCTCCCCTTCAAATGCAACAGAGCTTTTGCACTAATGCCCCGCCTACGCGACTCCGCCTATAACCACGCCCATATTCACCCCTTGCCGGCCATATTGGTTTCATATTGCTATGCTATTGCTATGTAGCAATGAAACCAATATGGCCGCGCATGCCACCCGCTACCACACAAAGTCCCGGGTGTCGTCACCCGTGACGCGTTGTGCAAAAGCTCTATCCTGACAATCCTGAAAAAGTCATGAAATTTTACTGAAGATCAGTTTTTGTATTGAGATGAATCATTCCCGATAGCTGTCTAGTACGAGAGTATTTTGGGCGCTGTTGAAGGCCAGAATAAGCAAAAAACACAAGTAAATTAGACCTAATAAGTCAAATGACACGCTTTAATTTGAGCTTATGTTGGTTTCTGTGCGTTTCACAGAAACCTCACAAATAATTCGCAAATATTACCGATTTTAGTGCAATTTTACAGCATTACGGAACACGCCATAAGTTTTCTAGTCAACATAATATAAATCTCCAACAACATGAGTTTTCTACATGTTATTCCACACAGCACTGTTTTTTACGGAATTTTTATATCTGCAATAGTATTTGAGTAATGAGTGAAAAATCATTTTTGTTGAAACTTAGGGAAACGA
>JAVBJR010000532.1:0-3638 GCA_031546965.1 Dysgonomonas sp. | reverse complement strand
ACAATTCCGGCACCCATATGTGCAAGGAATAGCCGGATTATGGAGAGCCTGATGTAATTTTAAATAAACATTTCCTTGACTATACAGTGGTGAAAGCTGCCTATAGTGGAAACTGTCTAAAGTGGAAACCTGCTATGATTGCAAATTTGGCTGTCTTTTGGCTAATAAACTGCATGATAAATGTTCTTAAAAACCTGTATATGCTGTAAAACCTGTCTATGCTGGAATGTTTTTCTGACCCCTTGAAGCTCCACCATGGACAGGTTTCCTTAGTGGAAACTGTCACTTGTGATTCCACTATAGACAGGTTTTTACTATTCAAAGATTTGTAGCTGGCTTCTTAACAATGGGTCATTTTCTCCAAAGAGGCCATTGAACAGGTGTGCAGGTGTAGAACAATTTTATTAAACATAGTATTTCAAATACAATGAGAAAAGCATAATTTCAAATCAATATTTCCGACTATGCAATGGTGAAACCTGTCTATGCTGGAATGTTTGTTTTTTCTTTACGAAGTTTTAATAATGCAGTAATAATACAATTTAGTTGTTGCAATCAAATTTAATGTGTTTTAATTGGAATTTGGGAATTATGCATAAAAATTCCCATTATTCCATTCCTGCTAATAGCCAGGGGCCAGCTAGGGGACCCCCATGGTTATTCCTGCTTGTTTATTCTGTTCGGTCATTTCGCGCTTGTTCATTTCGAACTTATTCATTTCGCACTAGTTCATTTCGCACTAGTTCATTTCGAACTTGTTCATTTCGCGCTAGTTCATTTCGCGCTAGTTCATTTCGAACTTGTTCATTTCGCGCTTGTTTATATCTAATTATTTTGGCATTGTTCATTTTGCTCTTATTTATTTAGCAGTTGCGACAGTCCGCGCTTGTTTATTTCGCTCACAGTGGGTTCCGCGGTAATTCGCCCTTGGGCAAGTGGCTCGATTCGCGCTTGTTCATTCCGCGGTAAGTATGCGACCCCTTTAGAGGTACGTCGTAACAAGATGGTCGCCTGCCATTGGTTGTTCTAATGACGTCATCACCGGGGGAAACGAATCCAGCTCCAATCAATGTTCCAACTTCCAATGCCGATAGCCGACCGATAGCTTAAAAAAATTATGTTTTTGCCTCGATTTTTGCTTTACCTTTCGGGTATTTCAAACAATTTTTCATCAATAACATTGTTTTTGCTTAATATTTCGCCTAAAATTAATTTTACAAACATTAATTATTCAAACATTTAAATTTAAAAGTGCTTTTAATTTTTTTTTTATTGTGCTGTACAAATTGATTTTAGAATTATTCAATTAAAACAATGTTATTCATACTCAAACTTGTTTGAAAAGCCCGAAAGGCCAAGCAACAGCATTTAGCTTTCGGTAGCTGTGCATTTGTGCATGATTTGATTCCCCTAGAGCCCTTTACTAATCAAGCGCTCTATTTTCCCCCGTTGACGACGTCATTCGGACGAATGGAACGAACCAATGGAACGAACCAATGGAACGCGATCCCCGTTACGACGTACCTGGAAAAACTCTAAATACATTGGGTACTGACTACTGAAGCGGCAGTGGGGGCGGAGTCGGAGGCCGTACCCACAATCTAATCAAATTCTATTGGCTGGTTGTATTCTAATACGTTGGCGGTAGTCCAAAAGGCCAACTACGATTTTCTTTTAATAGTACAAGCAATGAGCTATAATGTGGTACAAGTATGCCAAAATATAACCTATAATCTCGTAGAAGATGCTAATTTTTCGAAACTCCATAAAGTACAATAAATATTTCAAAGTTATAACGGAAGAATGAAGCGATGAAAAGGATAGGTAATCGCCGGTTGACCGCGTGACGTCATTTTGACCTTGGCCAATGATAATAACCGGACAATCCTGGTATTTAATTGGTGGTTTTAATAATTAATATTGCACCTGCCAAAATCTAGATTGCATAATGATTTCCTGGTTCTTGCTCTCAAAAAAAAAGCAAAAAAAAACAATATCCTTGCGATAACCACGCCCGCACATTCGAAAGTAGCCGATTGGCTAACACTGAAGCCAATAGGATTACGTTTTGCCTCATTAGTAAAATGGCCTCCGGCCGGGGCGGTCGCGAGTCGACTCTTCCGTCGGTCGAAGGTCGAATTACGAGTGGAGGGCGCCACCGTCGCGATTTTCGTCGAGGAAAACCACGTGCGTGAGGGAGCTGGGTCTGTGCTGGAGGTTGCTACTGGTCGCACGGCAAAGATATTGCGAGTTTTTCGGTCGTCCATCTATCCAGCGATGGCCCTGGAAGCTACGACCGAGAGCTGCGATGACCAACAAGGATGCTTATCGACGAAAACAACCGCTAATGGCGACGGTAGGGAAAAATATTTCCATCTTATATGTTGCTCAAACCTCTCATCCCAAAAATAGGGATTTGGCGGAGCTAGTTACATCGTTATTTTCGGCTTTTCAAGCACGGACTTCGCGGCACCATACATCGATTCGTTTTAGGCGTCGATCTGGCAACGAAAATTTCAATAAATTTCATAAAACTGCGATCCGGGCGGTATATTCGCGTGCTTTACATAATTTTTAATGGAGGAAATATGAGGGGGTCATTCGAGGACACGTGGAATGAGCCAATCGCTGGCGTGCGAATTTTTCACACTAATTTCGAACGGAAACGCGTAGCTTCCAAGTTCAGCGAAATTTACCGCGATTGCAGCTTGCAGCGACGCAATCTTCGCTGGTTATTAGCGTAATAAAGCGGTAAAAGCGCGTATATAGGTTGTTTATTATGCGGTCTAATCACGGTGCAGATTGTTTTACGAGAGGATGCAATGTGTAAAAAGAGGGGAGATGGTGGGGGAGCTTCTGCAAAACCCGCAGCCATGGCCGTCGCAATTTTAATGGAACGTATTTCTGTGCGTGCGCAGCGCAGACGACGCGCTGTTCGTTCGATGTAGCCTCGCTCGCATGACGCAACAGCGCGAAAGTGAGAGGAATATGGGGGAGAGAGGCTATGGAACGAATATTTGTTATGCGGTGAAGCCGCCATCAGGATTCGCAGGGGTAGGGAAACAAGAAACTGATCTTGGGATCATAGTGCGGCTAAGAAAACGTGAACTTTGCGAGTGATTGCGAATAGTGGGGAGTTGGGAGGAAAACGCAATGTCGTAGATGTCGTAAAAATTTATAAAGTTGACTTTGAGAGGGTGATTACTAGACAGAAAAAAGATTGAAAACCGGTATATTTTGAAAACTGGTTTGCGGCGCCCTGTTGGAAATTCCACCACAGACCACCACACCATAACACACCACGTGTGGTGGTATTTCCAAAACGGTTCAGTAATCGATGGTCACCCTAGTGGAAACTCCACCACACGTTGCGTGTCATAGAGTAGCCTTTGCCTACGAACGGCTGATCCGTCGGTTGCGACCACTTCCCCGCCAAACCTCGAACGTGCAGCGCGGTTTTATCTCTGCTTAGCAGGAAATAGTCCGCTATTAACGACGTGTTTTCTCCGTTAAAATATAAACAACTTCCGAAAATAACATAACAGAGCAACTATTGAGCAAGTTTTGCAACATCTCAGCTACTATTGTTATTTGTGTGGAGTGTCCCTTTAGGTAAATTTACTATCATTTATACAAAG
>JAVBJR010000617.1:0-18683 GCA_031546965.1 Dysgonomonas sp. | reverse complement strand
GCAAATTGAAAATGGGTACTAAGGTTCTGGAATCATTTTTTGAAAGTTTATATAAGCCTGATGAAGTTTAAAAATAGTCATTGTTGTAGGAATCCTTGTTCATAAGTTATACTCTCCTGAACATCACATTTTTAGCAGAGCCGTTTTCGGCAAAGCAAATATTGCTCTGACCTACTGAACATTAAAATTCATAACTTCTGAGTTAATTGGAATTAGAGCCTGATATTTCACATGTGTTCATACTAGATGTGTAGCAATATCTCTACAAAAAATGGTCATAATCTGAGACGGTCATGTGGGGGATTTATGGCATTTTGGGCGATTTGACATGGAATGACCCCAAGATAGAAAGGTCTTTCCACGGTAAAGAGGTTTTTAATTGCGCTTTTCGGTGTGTTTCGGCATGAAAATGTTTAGATTTTCCAGAATAGACAGGTTTCCACGATAGACAGGTTCAAGAGCAACCTGTTTATGATGGAATCTGAGGGGATAGTAAATACTTTTCACCATAGACCGATTTTTAAAGCATTTATTGACTTACTATTTCAAAAAATCAGCAAAAATAATACTATCAATGGGACAAAAAGATGAAAAATATTCCAAAATAATCCGGTTTCCACCATTGAATTTCCACCATAAGCAGGTTTTACTGTATTATATGACTTTACGGTTCAATGACAACATATTCCTTGTTAAAGAACCTGTTTATGGTGAATTTTTCATTAAAATAACAATTTATTACAAATAATTACATTAATATTCTGCATTATTATTCCCATTTTCCATGTGTTAGTTAATTTAATTTTCAAAATACAATTGATTTATTACTCTTATTCCACCATAGACAGGTTTCACTGTACAATCAATACCAAACCATAATTACAAATGAGTCAATTTCCAGGTTGAATCCAATTTCAGGCTGATGTTGCAAAATCTCAATTTCATTTAAAGAATCCTGTAAAATAATAACACATTTAATTATAAATGAATTATGTATTTTAATAAAATATAATATCAAATAAATACATCGTTTTCTTGTATTTCTCTACTTTCATATCGTGATAATCTCTTCTTCAGGAAGGCAACAGTTTGTTGTATTTCTTCCAGTAACTTCTCAATATTAGCTGCAAATATAAAAATATTTTTAATGAATTTTCAAATTCCTCGTAAATTTCGAACATTAAAAACTGCAATAAAAAATATAAATAACAGTCTATATATAATACACACCGACTTCTCTGGTGTGATCTTCAAGTTTTCTTTCTAAATTCCGCGATTTTTTCATGTAGAAATCCCTTTGCTGATTGCTTTCAACGCAATTTTTACAGATTAGAACTCGCAATTCCGCCATTTTTTTCAACGGATTTCTCTAATTTCTTCTTCTACGATCGTTTATTCCCGCTAAAACCCACTTCACCGCATTTATCTACCCTAAAAGTACGCGGAAAACATCAGAGGAAAGCGTACAATGCGTTGAAAATGTCGAAATCTGGAAATTCGCGGTCGAAATTCGTCGAAATCGCCATTTTTCATGGTTCATCATCACAGAAAACACTTCTATACAAGCCTTGTTAACCGTGTAGTTCACGCATCCCCCTGCGAGTGGCGCTTCGAAACGATGCAGCAGCCAATAGCATTGCCGGATCAGCTTCGCATTGCATGATATGACAATGAGAGCACAAAATGACGACAGTGCTGGCATCTCGCGGGATAGATGGGAACTATATATAGCGATTGAATGAAATTAAGACGAAAATTAGTTACAAAAATAGCAAATGTGGTTAATTAATGCTTCTTAAAGTTGGAATTATAGAATAGAGTACTATTTATGAGCATTGATTCGCCATATTGTGATTTTAACACTAAATGTAATTTTCTGTTTCGTTCGCCTACCAACAGATGACACTATTATCATTTCCTAGCCCCGCCCTTAACCCCGCCTCCTAGCCTCAATGTTTCCATTTTCCTCCATATTTTATATATCGATTTTATTATCATATAAACACCTAACTTCATAATCAGGGTTTATTTAAAGGAAAATGTTGATTATTTTTCGGTTTTTCTTATCCTTGGACGAATTTAATATCATGATGTACCAGATAGAGATCAGTTCAACTTCATTGTAGATGGCGCCACTGTAACGAGGTCGATTGGTACTACACATATCGAATGCGGTTGTTCGGTGCGTACCGGTACGCGTAGGTACGCCCAATTGCATTGACTCCAGAGTACCGGTACAACCTAGGGCGTATCAATCACGTATCGAATCGTATCAAACACGTATCGAGGCGTGTCAAGCACGTATCGAATCTCGTATCGAAGCGTATCAAACACGTATCGAGGCGTGTCAAGCACGTATCGAAGCGTATCGACGCGTCTGTTGATGTCCGAACAAAGGTGGATGCGAGTATCTAGGACCTTTTCCCCGGTGTTTCGACGATGGATAGTGAAAATAGAGACCCGATTGACGATTGTAAACGTGAATTGAAGACAGTAGAAGCGGAAAACGACGCGAATGGCCAATTTGAACTGAAATTACGACCGATACGAGTGCAAATATGCAGCACCTGCGTCGAATTCAAGCTTGAACGTGATTTTCTGTTCGGAAAATGCGAGAATTTCGAACGCCAATTAACCGAACTCAGACTGGAAAACGGTTTGTTTGCCCTTTTTTCCTCCTAATCCACCTAAAAACCCTTCAAAATCGACCTCAAATCCATCTATTTCCTCCATTCTATATATAGTCAAATCAATGTTTTTGTGATTGCCGTTCGCTAAGCCCCTCCCATTGCTCCGCCCATCGCTCCACCCCCTCAACCTGATTGGCCGAATTCAAAAAACACGACCGTTACGTTTTTGAACAGGCCAATCGTTTGTAACCATAACTGGGAGGAGCTTAGTTGTCATTCTAAAGTTGCACAGACTATGTAATTAAAAATTTGTTATTTTTGCAGCCGAATTGAAGAATTCATTGAAAAATAAAGATAAAGAAATACAGCGGTTTGTGGAAATAACATCACGTGACGCGGCGAAGAAGGTAACCGCGAAGGATATTGAATACGATGAATATAATAACGCGGATGAGATTACGTCGCGTGAAACTACGCAAGATACCGAAGATTACAACACTGAAAATGAGGAATGTGGAGAAAATAACCATAATTCAGAAGAAATGGTGTTTGAAAATGTAAGTTGGTTATTTCGCCGGGACATTTCGAAAAATATAGAACACCGTTAATTTATTTTTATTAATTTTTATTAATTTCTATTTATTTCTATTTATTTCTACTTATTTCTACTAATTTCTATTAATTTCTTTTTATTTCTACGTATTTCTATTTATTTCTATTTATTTCTATTAATTTCTATTAATTTCTATTAATTTCTATTAATTTCTATTAATTTCTATTAATTTCTATTTATGTCTATTTATCTCTATTAATGTCTATTAATTTCTATTTATTTCTATATATTTCTATTTATTTCTATTTCTATTTATTTCTATTTATTTCCATTAATTTCCATTTATTTCCATTTTTTCCATTTATTTCCATTAATTCCATTTATTCCAATTTATTTCCATTTATTTCTATTAATTTCTATTAAATTCTGTATATTTCTATATATTTCTATATATTTCTATATATTTCTATTTATTTCTATTTCTATTTATTTCTATTTATTTCCATTTATTTCCATTAATTTCCATTTATATCTATTAATTTCCATTAATTTCCATTAATTCCATTTATTTCAATTTATTCCAATTTATTTCCATTAATTTCTATTAATTTCTATTAATTTCTATTTATATCTATTTATTTCTGTTAATTTCTGTTAATTTCCATTAATTTCCATTTATTTTCATTTATTTCCATTTATTTTTTTACTAGGTTATCCAGAAGGAAGACTGTGAACCGGAGAAAATGGACATGGTAGGGAAAGAGAATTTACCGTGGGACCGATGGACAGACTTCCAAGAGATGATGTGTTCCCGGATGAACGAGAACGGAGAAGTTATCGTGAAGGAAGAACCGGAAGACGTAGACGATGAATTAACAGATAACGAAGAAGAGTTATCTGAGAATGATGACGATGACGATGACGATGTCTGGGATCAACCGTACGAAGTAGAAGCCGTTATTCACGAAGAATCCGACGAAGTAAAATCCCCATTTAACTTCACTTAATATTATTAAAGACCGACTAAAAAAAGTTAAAGCGATTAATTCTTATTTCACGTTAACTGTTTCAGTCATTCGAACCACCAAAACCTTCGTGCAAACGGAGAAAAACAAAAACTTTAGAAGCTACCGAAGCGGATAACAGCGATAGGCAACAGGTATTGTATTATTCCCCTATATTTTTCAAAAGCTGAAAAAATTGTTTGGTACGCATAACACACGTAACGGTCCGTCATTTTTAAATCTTCGATTGCGAAGTTACGCAAACCAAGCAATATTTTACGCCGTCATTCAAACCGGTTATTTCTTTACGCAAACCAAACAATTTTTTAAGCCGAACAGAACATTTATTTCCCCGCAAAATTCATATATACGCGTACACTAACCGAACTTGTAACGCGGGCAACGTTGCGTAAAATAATGTTGGAAAACTTGAAAAGAAACGAATTATTAATAGAGAGGGGGAGGGGGAAAACGGATTTGTTAGCGGAAAGGTCTCTGCGATGTTATGCGAACCAAACAGTTTCACGGGCTGACGAACGAATGAGATGAACGCTGATCTTGACGCAGTGATCCATTACTTAATGAAATTCTGGAGTTCTCTAAATTTTGTGATTTTAAGCTGTAATTTAAGGAATTTATTTAACGGCATACTGTACGTGCGGATCACTGTAAATAGGATCTGTCCTAAACCATGTTTCACTGCGGCGATTTAATACGGAAGCCTACGTTAGCCCTAATGAAAAGGCTTTGCGTCTCTCCGCTAACAAATTAGTCCCTGTTTCGGTGATTGTAATATTAGCAGCGTCCATGCGAAAAGATATATTTGCACTGGAAAATATTATTATCATTAGCATTATATATTATTCATTCCCCCTCTCGGGGTATTAGAAGAGGTTACACGATACGTAACTCTCAAATACGTCACCCTTAACCTGCTTCGCCACACTCAACGTTTCCGCCCTCACTGGAAAACACGATGTCTTCGTATAAAAAAGACGTAAAGAAATCTTCAACTGATATGAAACCAACAGCACAATTCTATTTGTAATAATAATAATAATAATCTTGGTGCTAGCCGGTTCTATACACTATCCAGTGCGCTAACCCGGGGCCCCTTCCTATCCCATTCATTAACTTCGCAAGCAAGCAAGCGTGCTAACCCGTAGTCCGCAGACCCCAATTCTAATTAATCGTAGACATATTTCAACGAAGCGGTTAATCGCGATGTTGCGAACCGCAGCGTACCGCGCAAGTTCTTCCATTCGTTGACTACGGCGGTGTTGCTTGACGTGGAGAACTTTGCAAGTTGGCGAATAAGAGATACAAATTCAATTAGGCTGTGAGCGCTTAGATCGCAGCAGCCTCTAGCGGCCATTCCGTGCGATTTTTGGAATGAAGAAACACCACCCGATTGATTGCTAAAATCACCTAAAGGAAAATTACAATTAATGAGTCACCACCAACATGCGGGAATGACCAAGCCGTTGACTAATCATGCCAAAAATCGTCAATTTCAGCTGCATAGGTGTCACCCTTGTTCTAAAAACGTGAAAATCTCGCATCCTATTGCGTCAGTGAAACACGGTTTACGATACACGTTGGTCTCATCGTCAATAGAGAAAGCACGCTGAGCGGCGTGATTGTTCTTAGATATGCCGTTGGATAACGGAGGATAGAAGCGGCGTAACGACACGTTGCGACCAAGAGTTCACGACCATCAAGGAGATCGTGACTCACATCACTTGGAAGCACATCAGCAAAGCGAAACCAAACTGCGCCAAGTTCCTCTGCTTCTGGGAAGATTGCCGGCTCAAGGACCACGCGTTCCGCATCAAGCAGAAACTAGTGAACCACCTTCGGATGCACACCGGCGAAAGACCTTACCGATGCCCCTTCGAGGGGTGCGGGAAGACCTTCCCACACAAGGCCAACGTGTACCAGCACAAGAAGAGCCACGTGTACACGAGGATCCCGTGCACGTACCCCGGTTGCCGGAAGATATTCAGCCGGAAGCAGAACGCGGATGACCACTACCGCGTGATCCACCTGGGGGACGACCGGCTCAAGTGCACGGTGCCGAACTGCGGCAAGTTGTTCATAAAGCCGGCGAGTCTACGCGCGCATCTTGAAAGACACACGAGCGAAAAGACCTACTACTGCAAGGTTACGGCGTGCAAGGGGCTCCAGTTCCCCAGCAAGTTCGCGTTGGAACAGCATCGCGTCAAGCATGTCGAAGATAAGATGTACAAATGCACTTTCGAAGGGTGCGGGAAGATGTTCACGGTGAAGCGAGAACTTCAGAAGCACATGCGCACGCACCCGATCATGGTTCATCCGGGAACTCCGATGCCTTCCGATATACGGTCTGACGCCACCATACCCAACGTTCCTCCAGTTACCGCTCAGACATTCATGATCCAGCCCACGATTGAGCAGCTGGTTATCCCTCAAACACATATCATGCAGCCGGTGATCCCTCAAGCTCCAAATGTGCAGCCGGTTACCCCTCAGGTGCCCTTCGTGAATCCCGTTAACCCTCAAACTCATCTCGCGAGGAACATTACCCCTCAAACAGCTTTCGTGCAGCCGGTCATCCCTCACACTCCTATCGTGAAGCCTTTCACCCCTCAAACTTTTGTCGTGAGACCCGGCACCCCTCAAACCCCTTTCGTGAAGCCCGTTACCCCTCACGGTCATATCATGCAGCAGATAATCCCCAGGACTCCTACCCTGCAGCAGATTATCCCTAGAACTCCCATCTTACAGCCGGGGATTCCTCAAACTCGAATCGTGCAGCCGGGAAACCTTCAAGCTCCCATCATGCAACCCACAATCGTCAACACACCGAACGGGGGACAGTACATGATCCTTCTACCGGCTAATATGAACTTCATGTTAAAACCACCGTAAAAGAGACCCCAAACGCATTCCGGTGCATTGGAATGTTCGCTACGCAGTGTGGAATAATATCATATAGGTTACATTACCTTGTCCGGGTTAAAACGCTTACAGGTTACAGGCGATAATTCAATGTCAATTTTAAAAACGCATAGTGATTCCACGGTCAAGATTGCAGTGAGGAAAAACATTGAATGTAGTCGCGTATGGTCACTGAAACAATAGTTCTTGTTTAATATTGCCGCTTTTCGAAAGTAAGGAACACGTAAAATGTAACAGCGTATGAAGAAATATGTACCCGCGATACCTTTGGCAATATTAATGTGAAAGCATGAAGGAAGTACTGCATTGTGGAATGCGAAAGCACTATAGCCGTAAGGATCTGTTGTTTCTAGATATGCAAGTGGATTACCGGGGACAGATCTAGCCCAGAACCAAAGACGTGCGACCAAGCGTTGGCGACCAGCAAGGCCATGGTGACGCATGTCACTCGCAAACATATCCGCGAATCCAAATCCGGCTTCGCGTGCTTCTGGGAAGGTTGCCGGATGAAGGATCACGTGTTCCGCGTCAAGCAGAACCTCGTCAAACACCTCCGGATGCACACCGGTGAAAGACCTTACAAATGCCCCGTCGAGGGATGCGGCAAGACATTCCCGCACAGGGCCAACGTTTACCAGCACAAGAGGTCCCACCTGTTGACGAGGATCAAGTGCACGTACCCCGGCTGCAAGATGATCTTCAGCCGGAAGCAGAACTTGGATGCCCACTACAGAGTCGTCCACCTGGAAGACGACAGCCACAAGTGCACGGTGCCGGGGTGCGGCAAGTTGTTCACCAACATGGTGGGCCTACGCTCGCACATTGAAAGGCACGCGAGCTCGAAGAAGCTTTACTACTGCAAGTTTGCGGCTTGCAAGGGGATCCAGTTCCCCAGCAAGTACGCGTTGGATCAGCACCGCTTCAAGCATGTCAAAAAGAACATCCACAAGTGTGACTATGAAGGATGCGGCAAGATGTACCCCACGACGAAGACCCTTCAGAAGCACCTGTACACGCACTCGAGTAAGATCCCACCCGAATTACAGTCCACCGCGTCTCCACCTATCATCGCTCAGACATCAGCGATACAGCCCCCGATTGTGAAGCCGGTTAATCCCCAAACTACCATCACGCAGCCGGTTATCCCTCAAGCCACCAACATGAAGTCGGGGATCCCTGAAACTCCGAATCTGCCACCGTTTATCCTTCAAGCCGTGCCGCCGGTCACCCCACAAACTTCCTTCGTGCCGCCGGTCACCCAACAAACTTCCTTCGTGCCGCCTGTCATCCCTCAACTTCCAAATGTACCACCAAACAGACTTCCAACTCCCTTCCTGCAGCAGGCCATCCCTCAAAATCATACTCAGCTGCCGGGTATCCCTCCATCTCCCATCATGCAACCCACAATCGTTAACGCTCCAAACGGAAGGCGGTACATGCTCCTTCTACCAGCTAATATGAATTTTATGCTGAAACCGACGTAAAGAGACATCGAAAACGTGCATGATAAACTAATGCCCAATTCTGGTATAGACCCATTTAGGGACAAAGGTTCGCTACTACTAGTTGTCGCCGATCGGTGCAAAATGTACTGTCCGCCATTTTGTTTGGGTATGCGAAGCTTGAATCACCAATCACGGTCTCCTGGGCCGAGTGTGAGGCTGCATTTATAGGACACAAGCTCTGGCGTAGTGATTAAGCGTAGTGTCGATGACGCGCGCATGACGTCACACCATTTCTGAAAAGCTCGCCATTGTCGCCAATAAATCAGCTTCAACAGAACCTTTGCCCTCCCTAGTAGGCGGAGCAACCGGTCAAGGTTGCAAGGGTCACGCCATGAGTGCGCTTTTTGGCGCATCGTTTTGTCCTATAAACGCAGCCTAATGGTGGAAAAAGTTAGGTTTTGGTGACATATTTGCAAGATGGCGGCACCCATGAAACCGAAACTAGAAGGGTCTATATTGGATCATTGGTTCGATGGTTAAAACTCGTGTATGTTAAGCTAGCCCCAGACTGTGCGAATAAAAGAGGCAGCAGCGAGCACGAACGGAAGTAAAACGCTCGTGCTCGCGAAATTTGTGCACCGGCGGGAGCGAGCAACGCGGAAGTGAACGCGTTGCCTCGTGTTGGCGTTCGCGCTCGCCGACGCTCCACCCGGAGTCGGTACATCAAAGGAATTCGCGCGAATAGCGCTTTCTCCATCAGTGGAGCCGCATGCGATGGCGCCCAAACCTTGCAGCAATATCGCAAGCACGTTCCAAGAATCTGCTCTCTTCCGAAAAGAAATTCCCCGCTGCTGCTCGCTGCTGCCACTATTGTTCGCAGTCTGGGGGTAGCTTAAGACTCACATTTGCAGAGGTGCGGAAACTTAATTCTTTATTTCTATCCAGAAATGCCGCAATGAAGTCTTTTCCTGGCTTGTTGTCTGCAAATTGTCGAATCTTGACTCCTCTGCGATCCAAATAATTGGATACAATGCTGCGGAAGTCAGCTTTGGATACAGGAAACCCGAACTCCCCCATCTTCATTAGATGTTGGACAAAACATTTTTCCTCTTCATTGGTTAATACAGTTTGTCCTCCAAGTTGCAGGGGATGCCTGTTTTAAATTTCATTTTGCGGGGTACCTACTTCTTGAAATTCCGTACGCTGTGCTTGCTTCGTGTTGGGTCATTTCTCCAGATCTTACTTTCATCACTGCTAATTTAATGATATTTATATCGTGGCGCTTGTTCGAAACGCGCCCAATTTTGGGGTACATTTTTATGGCATCTGCTGGTGTATCTAAAAAATCTAAATGTATTCCAATATACATTTTGCAAACAATTAATGAGACAAATCTAATAGCAAACCTTATATTGAAGAAGAAAATCTTATGTTTGTGTAGCTGCAGAATACAAGAAGTTATAAACTGTTGCTCTGTAAATATTCATAAATTATAATACTATCTTTACCAACTATCAAGGTATATCTATTAGCTTTCTGATATCCCCCCTCTGGCAGGTGTGTCACAATTATCTTAATCATGGCAGGAGTGGGGGAAATACAGAAAAAACTAATCCCAACTTCAGGGGTGCATTTTTTGAATACATACTTTGTGTGCCCTAGTTATCCTAATTTCTGATGAAAACAAACCACTTCAGGACCATGGAATACTGGAATTGTACCTCTGTAATACAATTAACCTTTTGAAATACTTATTGCAAGCAATGGTGCAGAGAATTCTCATGACAAACCTTTTGATCAAGTATGAATATCCACCTGCAATGCTCAAAGTGTGCGAGCTGCCATATTGGATTATGACGTCACAAAGGTACGTCCGGTAGAAGGTGAATATGGCCATGCGTGGCCATATTCATGCTCCAACAAGTTGATTACAATTGAAGTGTTCCTGTACTTACACTTTTTATCTGATCAATTCAAATTTTTATATATTAATAAGAACATGTTAGGGAACATACACTGGTACTTTGAACTGAAAAGAAACAATAGATTTGAAGAGCTGGACAACTTATTCCATGGTGCGAATTTTGTTCTTATGTTTTCGTGCACTTCAAATGTCAGCCGTTTTTTCAAATTTCATCGCAGCTTTATGAAACTTTTCTACAATTAGGCTGAATATGTCAGTAATCAACTAAAATTATCAGGATATCGTTAACTAGCAGAGCGGAAAGTTGACAATTTATTGACGCGATATTGCCCGTTTGGGCTACATTCACCCTTGGGGCTGAATTCACCCGACTTTACGGAAACCAGGATGGACCATGCCACCAGGTTGTCTCTTGCTGTAGTATGTAAACAGGTAAGCCGCAGGATAGGTGATCTGCAGGATTCTGTGTACCAGGACAATGATGACATTGTGACGGGTTGGTAATGCTTGGTATTTCAGAAACTCAGTTGCCCTTTATGCAGCCAAGTACTACTCGAGCATTGGTCCAAAGGAAGGAGTATTGAGCAGAATATCCGGTTTCCATACAGAAGTACCGGAGAAGTCTAGTGTCAATAAGAGCTGCAAGTAATTCCAAACTTGGGAGACTGACTTTCTTGACAGGCGCTTATTGAGACTTGCTACACAATAGCTGAACATTTGGTTGAATGGAATCAGGCAGATGGAAGAATAAGACTGCGCTGTAGGCCCTTTCGCTGGCATCACAGAAGACACAGATTTCGTAGGCAGAGGTGTCTCTTGTTCCGACCCATCGGGGAATGTAGAGATGTGTCAAGTGCTTTAGGTCTCAGATTCATAACGCCCCATGTCTAGTCATGTCAAGTAGTAATAGTTCATCCCACTGCAGTCCATTGGACCAGGCATCTTGGCAGAGAATTCTATTGGAAATGGAAACTGGATGAAATAATCCAAGTGGGTCGTAAAGACGATCAGCGGTCTGAAGGATAAGTCTCTTAGAACTGCTGTGTTGAACAATTTCTTGGATGTCCGTGAAGAAACGATCAGAGACGGTGTCCCAATTTACTCCAAGGATGCGGGTGTCCAAGTTGAACGGGACATTCTGCCAGAAGTTGTGGAGCGTGATGGAGTTAGAAGCCGATTTGCTCATTGGAAGCTGGACTTCAGCCATTACTGCAGTAATTTCAGTGTACAAGGTGAGCAAACCGGTATCTTCATCACAGCCGGAGAAGTCATCTGTTTGAAGAGATTTATCCAGTTTCTGTGCCGCCATCAGGTAACGGTCTTGCGCAGCAGTTGCAAGGTGACGGAGAGCTGTGGCAATCAGAAGCAAGCTGCATTCTAATCCAAAGGGCAAACGGACGAAACAGTAGATACAGACTTCATCGGAAAAGAGAAGGGTTCCATCTGTGGTGTGCTCGACTTTAAACCAGAAGGAACGAGTTACATCACGGTCGTCTGGCATAAGGACAAGTTGTAGGAATGCTTTGCTGCCATCCCTGACAATAGCCTTGCAGTGGAGTCGGAAGCGGAGAAGAGTAGAGACGGCTTCGGGCATCAAGTTCGGGCCGATCTCAAGAGCGTCGTTAAGCGAGATGGAATCAGGATAGTAGGATGATGCCTCAAAAACAATTCTGCACTTCGTAGTATGGCGGTCAAGATGGAAGATGGCATGATGTTTAAGGTGATACTGGAGTTGGGGCTAGACATCATCAACGGGAACAGGCTCAACTTTGTGGTATGGAGGTATTGCAACATGGCATTTTCATACTGTATGCGGAAGTCGGGTTTTATTTTTCTAGCAAATTTCTGCGAAGAGCAGCAAAACGGCGAACTGCAGTGTGGTAGTTGTCGGATGTCAGCTGGACATTCAGTTTCCACAGCAAAGCAACTACACCACGACGGTTTTGAATCTCGAAGGTGTCGGAGAAATTCTTCAGTATATTCTGATCGCGTGCCGTTATGGTGGTGTGTGCACCATCATTGTTGATGCCAATCATGTGGAGTTCCCGAAGATGATGCAGACACTCTTCAGAAGAAGTAAGTGTGGTACAGATGTTGTTAACCAGGACGGTGCGAACAATGACATTGGTGTTTGTCCCATGAAGGATACAACCCAGGTACAACAGAATGAAGACTTGAGTGTCCATCACAGGAATAAGGCTTTCTTTTTTACTATCTTCCAGTAAAAGTCTGATCCGATCAAGATTACTGTAGGTAAATTGCCGGGTTCATCTGGCGGGCCAGCGAGGGTCAAGTCACCAAAGGTCCCAGCGTACAAAACACGTCACACGGTTGGATCTGGCAAGTAGTGTTATGTGACACGAAGGCAATTATGGACGTAGAGAATTGGGTGATAAAACTGGCAATGTTGACGCGAACCAAGCGTCGGGAAGCATTTACGGAATCGGAGGATTCGAATGCTCGGACCATCACGTCTTGCTCATAGATGACGTCTAGTTGCCATCTGTTGATGAGTGAATGGGAAATAAAGCTTGATTGACTCCCGGAGTCGAGTACACATCGGGAGCAACTTATAGGCCATTCTGGCCATTCACGCATACTTGAGCTGTCTGCAGGCAAGTAAATGATGGGGTCATCGTCTCAATCTTGCCAATGGTGGTAGTCTTTGGAGATGTAGACACAGGTGCAGGGGCTGCCGGAACGGAGGTATAGTTGTTCCCAAGGTATCTTGGCAAAGAAAAAGGTGTTGCTTTGAAAACGGAGGCCTGTAACTTTTTCACTCGCTTCATAAACTAGCCATTGGCGTTGGCTTCCACTTGTAGCTCCACCCTTGTTCAAGTCAGCATTTTGTAAACAACAAACGGAGGCTAGCCTCTGTTTTCAAAGCCACACCTTTTTCTTTGCCACGTTTCCTCAGGATCAAGTATAGATGGGATCATAGTTGCCTCGCAGATTGTTTGGTGATGACTGTTTACCGTGTTGACATTTCGAACGTCCGTGCTTACTGCATTGTCGAGCATTGTGGTCTTTGTGCAAGCAAAGAAAGCATCGATTGGACTCTCGAAGCTTGGCTGATCTTGCTTGCGGATCGGTTACCGTGGTACAGCCCTGGCTGTAGTGGTCAATATCAGGGCAAAAGGCGCACCATAGAGAACGGGGTTTTTCTGTAGGTGTGGTAGTGGCAGAGAAAAGGAACAGATTCATTTTGGTGGTAACTGCAAAGGTCGACGTCGGTGAACGGTTAGTGGAAGTTTGTAGGCCACTGGAATCACCTGTAATCTTAACTGCAACCAAAGTACTCTCAGTCTTGATTTCAAGAAACAGCATCGGTTTATTGATGTTTGAGTCCTTAATCTTCTGTGGTCGGGTATGAGTGATCCACTGTTGGCAAATCTCTTCTGGAAATGCTCGGAGAATATTGGGGATCAATACTCGGCCCAACCTCTGACATCTTCTCCTAACGCAGAAAGTGACTGGATACGGCTGTTGCATTCAATGAATAAGTTGCTGAGAGCTTGTGGTGTGGGGTCTTGAGCTGGGAAGAGGTTTTCCAGGTAATCAACATGAGCTTGTATGATCTGGTTTTCATCTCCATATCGCTGATGAAGGCTCTTCTTTGTGTCTTCGTACGAGTCAGCTGTGATAGCAATTCCAGAAGTCAGTCGTTGCGGTTTATCGCGGAGATAACTGCGGAGAAAGACGTGTTTGTCGATGGTACTGATGGAAGGGTTGCTGTTGATAGACGCGGAGAACAGTTCCCAGAAGCGGAGCCAGAGGGAAATGTCGCCACTGAAGGGTTCAATGATGAGAGTGGGAAGTCTGGTCTTGACAGGAAGTGATTGAAGCGGCAAAGCAGGTGACTGGATCGGAACCAGAGCGGGCACTGTAGCAGCCACGGAATGCCCAAGCAGGACACTGGTTGCCTTGTGTATGGCGCACTTAGCAGCCTCATGTGTGTCCTGACTCACAGCTACATCCGTCTCGTATTCGGTTTCGTCAGTTATCTCAGACTGGACAACATCATGAAAGGTCTGCATTTCGGCTAGCGCTTCAATGAGCATATCCCGGAGTATTTCAATTTCATCAGGTGTAGAGGAGTCAACAACAGCCAGACGACGGTTCAGATGTTTGGTAAGTATTGTTTTTACAGTAGTACGCTTGCAGCGGAGAAGTTTAATGGCAACAGGTAGGCCCTGAGCGCTCGGGGTTGCCATAGTAGAAGTGATCGGAGCGCCACATGTGGTGAAAAAATGTACCAGAGCAGGAACAAAGAAATCACAAAAACGGCCGGAACTTTTGACCCTGTGGTATAAATTCAATTCTGTTGGCACCAGAAGAAAGCTCGTACCGCAGGCTTTCAGGAATACTATCGATTGTGGCTGGATGAGCGGAATTGCAGGAATGGCAGCCCTCGTAACGTAGTGATAATAGCAACAGGGTGGAAAACGCTAGTTTAACATAACACAGGCAATAATGTGAGCGGTGATAGGGGTGTACAATGGACTGAGAACATGAAACATTGCGTAAAACACCCGCAAGTAGCAATAAAGTTGCGTGTTCTCGTGAAAGAGATCTTGCCGGCAATGTTCAGCGGGTTTGGCAAGTTTCTTGCCTGAGAAATATTGCAGTGCAATATTCGAATAGACGACATATAGGAATCTTTGCGTGCAATGTTAACTCTCCGCAATACTGTTGCGAAGGTCGGGTTAATTCGTATAGAATAAATAATGTGGTTTCCAAAAAGTATCACACGGTTTTGCAAGTGTATTGTGTGAAAAATACTGTGGTGCAACATTTCTATAGACCACATACAAGAAACCGTGCGTGCAATAGCAACACTCTGGGCAATGTAGTTGTGCATATTTTAATTCTTAAATTGTTACTTTAGAAATAATAAAGTGAGATCTTTAAAATTACTAAAAATCGCAAGGAACACGGCTTTTGCAACATTGCGTGCAATATTTCTTATAGGTATACGTATTTTTTAAGTATAGTGTTGAATAATATTTATTTATTTTCCCATGTCTCTGAGACTCCTAAAATATTGGAAAAATCATTTTCGTTATGAATTAAATGTCCTCTTTCACTTTGTAATTGGAAGAGTGTCTCTAACTAGAGCGGTTTAAAAGTTAGAGACGAGATGACCTTCAAGGAAAGGTCAAAGTTCAAGAATTTGGTGGTCATTTGAAAGCGCCATGACCACTTCCTATTTGCTCCCATTAGCAGAATTCGAATATCTGGTCTCGTTTGCACAATAAAAATGATTGAATAGGACTTTTTGGCCGTATGAAAAATCCCTTCCATGCTAGGTCCTAATATAATATTTTATATTTAAATGCATAGTTTAAGATGCATATTACCAGGTTTGTTAATGAACATTTGACATTACAACACATTTGTCTTTCAAAATAAAAATGGGTATTACTTCCCAGTTAGCCCTTACATATATTGCTTAAACTTTTATTATTTTACTTTGTACAAGCTTACCTTTTTCCAAGACCTAAATCATAGTGGAATAAAACAGCAGCAAAGTTGTTATGTTAACATAACCTACCATATCTCTGTACAAATCTTTGCAATATACTCACGCCTGTTGACATTTATAAAGATATCAATTGACATTTAGTGAAATATATTAGTGCACGCATAAACATCATTCCTAGTTTCACAACAAATATTATCTTTTGTTATCTCTAAATTTGGCGAATTTCATAGTGATGCTTACCAATTTATGGGAAACCAGTAAAACCACTTTTCTTGTTTCTAACTTGCATCCAACAATTTCTATTATTGTTTTTCACCTCAATTAAACTTCCATGTCCTACATAAGTTTTCATTCCAGTTGAATTCTGAGCAGTTCGCTGGCCACTCCATTCCAGTGATATTACAATTGTGCTAAATGTCTACATTTTGAAATCGCCAAGGAGGTTCGCTATAAATAGAGGAGTTCAGTAACACTTTATAAAGGTGTTTGAACACATTCACAATTGGATAACATTAATTTAAGGAGATTCAAAACATCCATAGCTTTTTCAAATGGTGTTAGTATACACTATCCTAATTAGGATAGTGTATACCCATCCAAAAACTGGGTCGAACATTTTTTTCCAAATCCCTCAAACACCATCAAAAGCACCACAATCCCTAATAACAGGCCAAACAAAGTCCATATGCAATATTAATATTAACCTGAAAAATATTATTTATGCAGTCGCCTCATCAACCTTTCAGTACACCAGACTCTAGATAATCCGGCCCTCAGTTCTCCCTCCAGTCTCTCAATTATCCGACCGCCTTGTGACGCTTCAGATTAATTATTTTTAGGTTTTTTAATTGCAGGTGTCTGGCCGGTTTCGCGAATAAACAATCTGGCCACGAAAAGCGGATCCCTCGGCGCCCCGCATCGTTCTCATCCTGCGCGCTGATTGGCGGACGCGGATTAACAAATATTGAATCAATTGGGGAAGATGATCTGGAGGCCCTCCAGCGACCCATAGATTATATCCCCCCTTGGTGGTCACCAGCCGACTCATTTCAATCCCTTCTTGCGATGAATGTTAGGATCCGGATCCAGCCGGACTATTAGATGCGGGCCGGCGTAGGAAGCGGATCGACGTAGGTAGATTGTAGAGAAGCGCCGATTTCCTTCAATGCATGGCCATAAAACGAAATGTTTCATAAACAACATTAAGTAGAAAATGTATGATTTAATTTGTTACAACTACCAATTTACTTTACTGTTTATTAATTAGTACAGTATGCAGAGAAAACATTTCATTATATGTAGTGTACAATGTTTATTTAAACTGCGCAGTAAATATGTGTACCATTAAACTAGCTGTATACCATTAAATTTAATAACAATATCAATCAACTGGCACTTTTGCGAATCCGGCATCCATGCGCGCAAGAAATGGCCGGATTATGGAGAGTATGGTGTATTTTGCACAATCCACTGCAAATTGTTTATCCGATCGGTGTGCCCCTGGTCGAGTCCGATTGCACATGGAAGCGTGGCTGAATGCTCGTGTTCGAAAATCCGTATTAAGAAAGGATACAAATTTAAAATAAATTGCATATGATGCGAAGAGAAACACTGTTCAATTCAAGCCTAGGTTCAACACGGAATTCTTATCCAATCGTGTGTAAAAAATCTCATATTTGGGTGAATTTTACACATTTGGGAAATCCTGGTGCCAAAAGTTATTGAGATATCTCAATGAAATTTAAACACAGTCTTCAGATATGTACTACTCGCTTTCAATCGTGATCTTCATAATCAAGATATAATTTATTTAATTTGCTAGGAATATTTTTTTGTATCATTTAAGAAAAACAAATTCCCAGCCACAACACGTAAAACCAGAATAATTGCAATTTAGGGATTTGCAAATACTAACTCGATCGTCATTAGACATTTGCTGTAATTTCACGTAATTTAATATGGGATGTCATTTTGAAATTGTTCCATTCATTATGCGGTTTTAACCCTGCATATTATGTCATATATTCGAGACTGTACTTTCAGTGATTCATTATACATTATCCTATGTATATGTACATTACTTTAGTGTTTTTTTATAATTTTGAATTTTAGACACTGTAATATTACTAATAAGCATGGCTGTGAGATTGATGTATTGGATTAAGGGTACTCCTTCTCACATTTATTGTACATCTTTAGGACGACAATTGTTTCGGCCTTCTAAAGGCCATCATCAGGTCTAAATACATCATAAGAAAAAAATATATAAGCAAGAATACAATCAATGCACTATAGACTTAATTACCAGCAGTCATAAACAATCACATGACTTAAAATATCGACCTACAAACGGGCGTCGTCACAATCCAGAACCTATATAAGGAATAAAACTCTTATCAAACAAAATTACATGTATCCAATTAATTAAAACCACCTTACATTAAGTGTCTAAAACAATCCATAATCTATCAAACATTGAAGGACAGGAGAAAAAGAAGAAGAGAATCAGAGCTCAGGAAAACTACTAACAGAATGGAGAAAGGTGCATAGCGCCCTCTATATATAGGGGAGACCGGGGATGAATGGACCACAGGGCATTATGCACCAGTCGATCTAGCGTTAAAACCACGATTCTAAAAATCTTGAAATTGCGATGGTAGCAAGTATTTGACATGTCTAAAGTCGTGTTTAAGTTAAATTAC